>CAZRUV010000064.1:0-19113 GCA_964603315.1 uncultured Rhodobacterales bacterium | reverse complement strand
CACGCCTTGCGGTCCGGGCATCAGCGCAATCACGCGGCGGGCGTCGGCGAGGTAAGGCCGCAAAAGCGGGATCGCAAACCCAAAGCCCGCCACCGTCTGCCCCTTGGCCTCGGGCCAGAGTTGCACGAGCCGCGCGCGCAATGACATCTGCGCCGCCCGCCCCAGCGGGCTGCGGTAGTAAAAGTTTCGCAGATCCTGCACATCCAGATGCATTGGTCTTGCCCTTTCGGCGCCTGCACGCCACCTTTCGATGCAAGAGTAAGGATAAGAAAGATGTTTTGCCATGGCCCTTCAAATTGCGACCATCCCCTGTCTGGACGACAATTACGCATTTCTGGCCCATGACACGGCAACCGGCGCGACAGGCCTGATCGACGCGCCCGAGGCTGCCCCGATCATGTCGTTCCTCGGGGAAACCGGGTGGCTGCTTACGGATGTTTTTCTGACCCATCATCATGCTGACCACGTGCAGGGGCTGGCCGAAATCCTCGCCCGCTTTCCCGCGCGCGTGATCGGGGCAGCGGCGGATGTGCCGCGACTGCCTGCGCTGGATGTGACGGTGCAGGAGGGCGACCGCGTCGAAATCGGATCGGTCGAGGGCCGGGTGATTGATGTATCAGGGCACACGAACGGACATATCGCATTTCATTTTCCGGACGCCAAAGCCGCCTTTACCGCTGACAGTCTGATGGCCCTTGGCTGCGGCCGGGTGTTCGAAGGGACCATGCCGCAAATGTATCAATCCCTGCAAAAACTCGCCGCGCTCCCCCCGGACACAATGATCTTTTCGGGTCACGAGTACACCGCCGCCAACGGCAAGTTCGCGCTGACCATTGATCCTGACAATCCCGACCTTATATCGCGGGTCCGCGCGGTTGACGCGGCCACCGCCGAAGGCGAGCCAACCGTCCCTTCCACCCTGGCCGAGGAATTGGCCACAAACCCGTTCTTGCGCAGCAACGACCCCGCAATCCAGGCCCATCTGGGCATGGAAGGTGCCGATCCGGTTGACGTTTTCGTTGAAATTCGGACGCGCAAGAACAACTTCTAGAGGTATCCGGCCTCCGCCAGTGCCTCAAAACGAGACCTTGTGCACGCAGTTGCGCGTCTTTGTGACTGTCAAGGTCAATAAAATCCTTGAAGATGGCCGATCTTCAACCAAACTTAAACATGTGAGGCCATGGTTGGATCGGGGCCTCGATATACCTCAACGCCCCTCCGACCCCGAGCGATAAGGAGCACTGCCCGTGCCTTCATTCTCGACGACCCTTGAAAAAGCGATCCATCAGGCGCTTGCGCTGGCCAATGAACGCCGGCACGAATTTGCAACGCTCGAGCATCTGTTGCTGGCGCTGCTGGATGAACCGGATGCCAAACGGGTGATGCAGGCCTGTTCGGTGGACATGGATGAATTGCGCGGCACGCTCGAAGAGTTTGTGGACGACGATCTGTCCAATCTCGTGACGGACATCGACGGCTCGGAGGCGGTGCCAACGGCCGCATTCCAGCGCGTGATCCAGCGCGCCGCCATCCATGTGCAGTCGTCGGGCCGCACGGAGGTGACGGGCGCCAATGTGCTGGTTGCGATCTTTGCCGAACGCGAGTCGAACGCGGCCTATTTCCTGCAGGAACAGGACATGACGCGATATGACGCGGTCAACTTCATTGCGCATGGCGTGGCCAAGGACCCCGCCTTTGGCGAAAGCCGGCCCGTGTCCGGTGCGCCTGAAGCCGAGGAAGAGGCGCAAGGCGTCACCGATGGCGAGAAAAAGGAAAGCGCGCTCGCGAAGTATTGCGTGGACCTGAACGAAAAGTCCCGTGATGGCGATATCGACCCGCTGATCGGGCGCGACGACGAGGTGGAACGCTGCATTCAGGTGCTGTGCCGCCGCCGCAAGAACAACCCGCTTCTGGTGGGTGACCCGGGCGTGGGCAAGACGGCCATTGCCGAAGGTCTGGCGCGCAAGATCGTGGCCGGTGAAACACCCGAAGTGCTGTCCGGCACGACGATCTATTCGCTCGACATGGGCGCATTGCTGGCCGGAACGCGCTATCGCGGTGACTTTGAAGAACGGCTGAAAGCCGTCGTGACCGAACTTGAGGATCACGACGACGCGGTGTTGTTCATTGACGAGATACACACCGTGATCGGTGCGGGGGCCACCTCGGGCGGGGCGATGGATGCGTCGAACCTGCTGAAACCTGCGCTGCAGGGCGGCAAGCTGCGGACCATGGGATCGACCACCTACAAGGAATTCCGGCAGCATTTCGAAAAGGACCGCGCGCTGAGCCGCCGGTTCCAGAAAATCGATGTGAACGAGCCTTCGGTCGAGGATGCGACGAAGATCCTGCGCGGCCTGAAACCGTATTTCGAAGATCACCACGGGGTGAAATATACCTCCGACGCGATCAAGACTTCTGTCGAACTGGCCAGCCGGTATATCAACGACCGCAAACTGCCCGACAGTGCCATCGACGTGATCGACGAGGCGGGTGCCGCGCAACATCTGGTCGCCGCCGCCAAACGGCGCAAGACCATCGGCACCAAGGAGATCGAGAATGTGGTCGCCAAGATCGCCCGCATTCCACCGAAAAACGTCTCCAAGGACGACGCCGAGACCCTCAAGGATCTCGAAGTGTCCCTCAAACGCGTGGTTTTCGGTCAGGACCCGGCCATCGAGGCGCTCAGCTCGGCCATCAAACTGGCTCGTGCCGGCCTGCGCGAGCCGGAAAAGCCCATTGGCAACTACCTGTTCGCGGGGCCAACCGGTGTGGGCAAGACCGAGGTGGCCAAGCAACTGGCGGACACGCTGGGCGTGGAGATGCTGCGTTTCGACATGTCGGAATACATGGAGAAACACGCTGTCAGCCGCCTGATCGGCGCACCTCCGGGCTATGTGGGCTTTGACCAGGGCGGCATGCTGACGGATGGTGTGGACCAGCATCCGCACTGCGTGCTCCTGCTGGACGAGATCGAAAAGGCGCATCCGGATGTCTTCAACATCCTGTTGCAGGTGATGGACCACGGAAAACTGACAGACCACAACGGGCGGTCCGTGGATTTCCGCAATGTGATCCTGATCATGACCTCGAATGCAGGTGCGGCGGACATGGCCAAAGCGGCCATCGGCTTTGGCCGCGACCGTCGGGAAGGCGAGGATACCGCGGCGATCGAACGCACGTTCACGCCCGAATTCCGCAACCGTCTGGATGCCGTGATCAGCTTTGGCCCCTTGGGCAAGGAAACCATCCTCTCCGTCGTCGAAAAGTTCGTGCTGCAACTCGAAGCGCAGCTGATGGACCGCAATGTAACCATCGAACTGACGAAACCAGCCGCCGAGTGGCTGGCGGACAAGGGCTACGACGACAAGATGGGCGCACGTCCTCTGGGCCGCGTGATCCAGGAGCACATCAAGAAACCGCTCGCCGAAGAACTGCTCTTTGGCAAGCTGATGAAAGGTGGTGTGGTCAAGGTTGGCGTGAAGAACGGCAAGCTGGACCTGAAACTCGAGGGGCCGGAAAAACCGCGCATTTCGGGCGACAAGCCACCCTTGCTGACCGCAGAGTAATGCGGGCGGCAGGCTTTGCCGCACTGATATTCGCTGCCGCCGCGGGCCTGCCTGCGGCGGCAGACATCGTTTTGCGCCCACCTGTAGACTGCGCGATTGGACAGACCTGCTTCATCCAGCAATATGTCGATCACGATCGCAGTCAGCGCGCCTCGGACTTCCGGTGCGAAAGCCTGACCAGCAACGGGCACACGGGGACCGATATCCGGGTGGCCACCCTGCGCGACATGGCGCGCGGCGTGAACGTGGTGGCGGCGGCACCCGGCCGGGTGCGAAACATACGCGACACCATGGCCGACCGGCTGTTCAGACAATCGGACTCAAGCGAAGTGCACGGCAAGGAATGCGGCAACGGCGTTGTCATCGACCATGCAGACGGTTGGAGCACACAATATTGCCACCTCAAACGCGGGTCAGTTCAGGTGCGCTCAGGCGCGCAAGTGGCCGCGGGCACAGTCTTGGGGCAGATTGGGTCATCCGGCCGGGCCAGCTTTCCGCATGTGCATCTGACCGTGCGCAAGGATGGCGAAGTGGTCGACCCGTTTGACCCGGACGGACAGATTTCCTGCGGTGCGCCATCCACCGACACGTTGTGGAACACGACCATCGCCTACCAGCCTGGGGCCGTGATGGATGTCGGCTTTTCGGACGGCGTGCCGGACTATGCAGCGGTGCGCGAAGGACGCGCCGCGTCCGACACCCTGCCCCGCACAGCCCCTGCCCTCGTGGTCTTCGGATTTGTCTTTGGGGGCCAACAGGGGGATCGGCTGCGTCTCGACATCGAGGGTCCGGCAGGATCTGTCATCGAAGAGGTCGTGACACTGGACAAATCGCAACCGCAATTGTTCAGGGCGGTGGGAAGGCGGCTGACCGGGGCCACATGGCCCGCCGGCTCCTACCGGGGCACTGTCAGCCTGCAACGCAAGGGCAAGGTCATCAGCACACGTCGCAGCAACGTGACCATCCGCTGATGCCTATTTTTCGGTAAATTTCAATTCGATCCGCCGGTTCTGCGCGCGCGCTTCGACGGTGTCGGCCGGGTTGATGGGCTGGTATTGCCCAAAGCCATTCGCAGACAGGCGGTCCGGCGGCAATCCGAGAAAATTGATCATATAGAGCACAACCGACAGCGCGCGCGCCTGGCTGAGTTCCCAGTTGTTCGCGAACTCACCGAAACCCGACAGCGGCTGGTTGTCGGTGTGCCCGTCAACCTGCAACACCCAGTCAATGCCTGCCGGAATATCGTCGGCAACGTCGCGCAGAATGCCCGCAATCTTTGCGATCTCGGCGCGCCCCGCGTCAGACAGGTTCGCCGCACCCGGCGCAAAGAGCACTTCGGACGAAAACACGAAACGGTCGCCCACGATGCGCACACCATCCTGCGCGCCCAGAACGTCCCGCAACTGGCCAAAGAATTCCGAGCGGTACCGCTCGAGGTCCTGGGCCTGTTCCGCGAGGGCGCGCGCCTCTTCCTCGAGGCGGATGCGCTCGGCTTCTTCGAGTGCGCGACGGCGGCGTTCTTCAAGGGCGGCGCGCGCCAGCGCGGTGTTCAGGTCCTGCCCAAGGGTGGTCAGTTGCACCTCTTGCGCGGCATCCCGCGCCACGGCGTCATCGAGGAGGGATTGCAACTGCCCCAATTGCTCGCGCAGCGCGGAAACCTGCTGGTTCAGAAGCTCGGTCTGGCGCTGTGCCTCGAGCGTGGCGGCCTCTTCGGCGCTGAGCGCGTCACGGGCAGCGGCCAAAAGTGCCGCGCGCCGTTCGGCGTCGCTGCGCGCCTCGGCCAGAGCATTTTCCGTATCCGACCGGGCCGCAAGTGCCGCGGCCAGTTGGGCGCGCACCTCTGCCGTGTCGCCGGACAGCGTGTCGAGCTCGGTTTCGGCGGCCAGTTTCGCTGCCAGCGCTGCGGCGAGTTGCTCGCGCACTTCCGCGTTGGAATTGCCCGCCGCGTCTGCGTCCGCAAGGGCGGCATCGCGCGCCGCAACGGCAGTGGCGAGCGCAATCCGCAACGCCGCCAGATCCTCGGCCTGTGCGTCCAGTTGCGCATCCGCAGACGTCCGCGCGGCCAAAGCCGCAGCCAGACGGTCGCGAATGTCCACCAGATCTAGGTCTGCCGCTGCCAGCTTGGCCTCGACACTGGCAAGCCGTGCTTCGAGATCCGCGACTTCGCCAATGGCGTCGGCACGCGCGGCATCCGCCGCCGCACGTTGCGCGTCCAGTTTCGCGACGCGGGCTTCCTGTGCGGCCAGGTCGTTTTGGGCTGCCGTCAACGCCGTTTGCAGTTCAGCAGAGGTGGACGTGCTGCCGTCCAGCGATTGCTCGACCGCGGCAAGCCGCGCACTCAGCGTTTCGGCCTCCGCGCTGCGTTCATCAAGGGCGGACAATGCGCGCGCAAGCTGTTCCTGTATCGATGCTGCCGTGGCGGCTCCGTCCTCTGCCGACAAAAGCGCCGCGGCGAGTTGTGTTTCAAGGCTGGCCTTCGCCGACGTCAGCTGTGTGTTTTCGGATTTCGCCGCCTCCAGCGCGGCCAGCGCGGCGCGCACGTCCTCTTCCAGCGATGCGATCCGCGTGTTGGCCACGGCGGTCGACTGATCTGCCTGCGCTCCAGCCAGAAGGGCCGCCGCCAGTTGCGTGTCGAGGTCCTCATTCGCAGTGCGGGCCGCGGCAAGCAGGGTCAGGGTGTCTTCGGCCTCGTTCCGCTGCGCCTCAAGCGCGAGGGTCATGGCGGTCAGTTCAGCGTCCGCGTTCTCCAGCCGCGCCCGCAACGCCTCTGCCGCTGCGGCCTCGGCCAGCCGGGTCGCCTCTTCGGCGCTCAGCGCCTCCTGCGCCGCTGTCAGATCGGCCTGCAACGCGGTCGCAGCCGCCGCGCTGTCGGCGTTGCGCGTGCGCAGATCGGCAATCAGTGCCTCCAGCGCTTCGGTACGGGCGGCTGCCAAACGCGCGGCTTCGGTGCCCGCATCAATCTCGTCACGGGCCTGCGCCAATGCAAGGTTCAGCGCTTCCTGTTCGGAGAGCAGGCGCGCCTGTTCGCCTTCGAGCCCGGTGATCGTGTCCAGCGCCCCGTCACGCTCGGCAATCAGTGCCGCCACTTGCGCCTCGAAACTGGTGATGCGCGTGCGCGCCACGTCCAGCGCGGCCACCTGCGCATCGCGGTCAGCGGTCAGCGCCGCAATCTGCGCTTGCGCATCGCCAAGTGTCGCGTTCAGCGTGTTGACCCGAGCGTCGAGGTCGTCTGCGCGGCTTTCCTCAAGGCCCAGTGCCTGCGCCAAAGCCGCCACTTCGCCTGCGAGCTGGTTCAGCTCATCTTCCTGGCCCGAAATCGTTTCACGCAAGACAAACTGAACCACCATGAAGATCGTGAGCACGAACATCAGGACCAGCAGCAGGCCCGTCATCGCATCCACGAAACCCGGCCAGATCGAGTTCTGGAAGCGTTGCCCGGTGCGTCGCGACAGCGCCATGCTCAGCCCTTACCCGCCACCTGGCCCTGGCCCGCGCGACGTGCGCCGCCGGTCTTGCGCTCCTGCCCGCGCGGCTGGCTCAACGCCTGGGCAAGTGCGGAGATATCGGTGCGCAACTCGGCCATGCTTTCCTGTCGGCCCGCGCTGATCTCTTCGAGAATGCGCAGCATCTGCACATCGATGGACCGCAGGCGCATGCGACTTTCGGCGTCAATTCCGTCGCCTGCGCCCTGCGCTTCCATGATTGCGATCAACCGCTCCTGCCCTTCGGCAACCCGCAGCATGGCGCTGGTTTCAGTCCCCGCGCCCTGCATCTCTCTGGTCATGCGGTCCACGGCGTCCGCCAGTTTGCCCAGCTTTTCATCCACCATGGACCGGCTCACATCGGACTGCGTGAACATGGTTTGCAGGCTTTCCATCTGCTCGGCCAGATGGTCGATCACGCCCGCCATCGCATGGCTTTCGCCGCCAGCGTCGCCCTCGGCGCTGAGACCCACGCGGGTGATCGAGCTGAGCCACTCCTCAAGCTCTCGATAGAACCGGTTCTGGCCATGGCCGGCAAAGAGTTCCAGCAGCCCGACAATCAGCGATCCCGCCAGCCCCAGCAGGGATGAGGCAAAGGCGACACCCATGCCACCCAACTGCGCCTCAAGCCCCGTCATCAGTCGGTTGAACACCTCAACGCCGCCTTCGCCCTCTTGCGGGGCGAGGCTGCGGATGGTGTCGACGACCGCCGGAACAGTTGTGGCGAGCCCGTAAAACGTCCCCAAAAGGCCGAGGAAAATCAGCATGTTGACGATGTAACGCGTGATCTCGCGCATTTCCTCGATCCGGGTCGCAACCGAGTCGAGAATGGACCGGGTGGAAGAGGACGACAGCTGCATGCGCGCGCCACGCGATCGCAACAGGGACGCCAGCGACGCCAGTAGCTGCGGTGCCTTGACCTGTGTTCCCGGCTCGTCCGAGGCGAATTGCCCGATCCAGCGCACCGACTGATACAGCTGGTACACCATCCAGAAACAGGACAGGACGCCGATCACAAAGACAAAGATGATGAAGCCGTTGAGATACGGGTTTGCCTGAAAGACCGGCAACACTTGCGGCAATGCCAGAACCGCGCCCGCACCGGACAATCCCAATACGGTCAGCATCAGGAGGATTTGCCGGAACGGCCTCGAGAAATATGGTTGTGCCTCGGGTGTCGTTTGCGCTGCAGCCACGCCCCAAACCCCTCGTGTTCTTCTGCTCTTTGGCGCAATCTACCGGGTTTTTGGCCCAAGCGCCAAGGATTTATGCCCGGATCGCTGCGACGCGGCGCACCAGCCATTCCATATCCGGATCCGGGATGCCAAGGGTGGCGAGATGCTGCGCCGTGTTGTCGAGATACTCGTAGTTGGGACCACGCCCGCCGGCGGCATGGGCAATGATTTGCGCCTGTTCCTCAAGGGGCAGGTTGCCGCAATACTGCACGTGATCGGGGTCGATCACGTAGACCAGCGCCTCGACCGTGCGGCCCGTGTCCAGCGCGATGTCCAGCCGTCGTTCGAGATAGGCCGATGAGATCAGTTCACGCTCGCGCAGATAGGCAAGCGTTGCGTCTTCGGTGCCTGTGGCGGCGCGCAGGGCGACCCCGGCACAGTGCGCGTCCGCGGCCGCGTCCAGTGCCAGAACCAGACCCGGCTCCGCCTCGGACCCGCGATGATGGATCGAGCGCATGCAAAAGGACCTGTGATAGCCGGCGAGTGTGGCCTTGACCGTCTCGGCCACTTCAAAGCCGGGATTCCACAGCAGGCTGCCATAGCCGAACACCCACATTTCGCCGCTCTTTTGCATTGCCGCTGGTCCTTGTGTTGATTGCTGCGGTAGACCTCAATTCGTTGCCAAGGAAAAGGGGGCTTGATGCGCAGGCTGATCTGGATTTTCGCTCTGGCTGCCGTGGCGTGGTGCGGCTGGTGGTGGGCCGCGTCGACAGGACTGCGGAGCGGCGCAGAAGCCTGGCTGGCCGACCGCCGCAGCGAAGGCTGGCAGGCCGAAGCGTCGGACGTGACCGGCGGCGGCTTTCCCCTGACACTGCAGGCCACTCTGAACGATCTGACGCTGGCAGACCCCGAAACCGGCCTCGCGGTGCGGACCGAAGCGCTTGCGATCTCGGCACCTGCGTGGTGGCCGGGCGATGTGAGCGTTACCTTGGATGACGGACCCATCGCGCTCGCGTCACCCTATGGGCGTTCGGACCTCACCATGCGCGATGGTGTTCTGGCCATGGCGTTGCGCCCCGGCGGCGCACTGGAGCTTGAGGCCCTGGGGTGGACTGCCGGGCCCTGGCAGGTAACCGACGCGGAGGGCGTACAGGCCAGCGCCGACGACCTCACGCTGACGATGATGCAGGCGGACGGGCCCGCCTATGACTTTGTCGCCCGTGCACAGCAGTTTTCCCCCGGCGATGCCGCCCGGCGCGGCCTGCGCCTGCCTGACGGGTTTCCGGGCGCCTTTGACAGCCTGCAAATGCAGGCCCGCGTCACCTTTGACCGCCCGTGGGACCGGCGCGCGCTAAATGATCGCCGCCCGCAGCCGCGCAAGATTGATCTGTCACTTGCCGAAGCACGCTGGGGGGACCTGAGCCTGAACCTCGCTGCCAACCTTGACGTCGACGCAAACGGCGTGCCGTCCGGGACCGTGTCGCTGCAGGCCGAGAACTGGCAGGCGATGCTCGACATTGCCGAAGGGACCGGTGTCTTGCCAACCGGCTTGCGCGGACAGGCCGAGGGTATCCTCGCCGCCATGGCCCGTGCTTCAGGCAACGAAACGACGCTGGACGTTGAACTGGCGCTTCGGGATGGCGCGGTGTTGATAGGATTTATCCCGATCGCGCGCGCGCCCCGCCTGATCCTGCGCTGATCCGTATTGCCGTGGCACAGGCGATGCGGCCGTGCCGCGCCTTACCGGCAATAGCTGCCGCTGCGATAACTGGCGGTGTCAAAGTGGAAATGGTCGCGGTGGAACCTGTCCGAATTCGGCCCGAGAACCGTTCCGAACGGTCCGCACGCTGCCTTGTGCATCGACCGCAACGCCTTTGAATGGCGCGAGTTCCAGTCATTGAGAACGGTCAGCTGTGTCCCATCCCGCAAGGCAAAGCCCGATATGTCGATCGCGCGACCCTTGCCATGTTCCGAGATCCGCGCGCCGGGCTGATTGTTCCGTGTCCGGCAGGCGTAATGCGCGGCCACACGGTACCCGGCAAGCCCGCCGCCCGTATCTCGCAAGGCGGGCTTTGCCCCGCGTTCCGTCCATGTTTTCAGTGCCTTGGCCGTTTGACAGTTCATCAGGGCGCTTTGGCTCAGTGTCACGCCCGCCACCGAACGCAAGCGCACGGCCTCTTCGATTCCGCACCCCCTGATGCGACCAGGCACAAATCCCACAACATCACCCTGCAGATCCGGATCCCCGCAGACCTGCCCTTTGCGACGCGCATCGCGGCGGGCCATGGCCTTTTGTGCAATCGACCGGGGCCGAAGACTTGGGCGCAAAGAGGTTGTGCGCGGCAGGGCCGCCGCGCTCACAACCTGTTCCAGCGCCGGCACGGGGCGCGCGGCGTTGCGCGCATTTGTGCCGGGGCGCGAGACGGGTCGCTGCACTGCGCCAAGCACCCGTGCCCTGGACCGGTTTTCGACCAGCGTCGCGGACAAGGGCGCATCCGTTCCGGCCCGCGCAACAGGTCTCTTCGAGACATCAGGCCCGGCAAAGGCCGCGCCCGCAAGCAGGCTCAGCACCAGCGCCCACGCCTTCACCGCTTGGCTCCGCGGCCAAAGTCGGGTGCATCCGTGTCCTGTCCGGCCTCGATGATGCCGCGCCGGATCGCACGGGTGCGGGTGAAATACGCGTGCAGGTGATCCCCGTCCCCTGTGCGTATGGCCCGTTGCAGGGCAAAGAGCTCTTCGGTGAAGCGGCCGAGGATCTCCAGCGTCGCATCCTTGTTGGTCAGGAACACATCGCGCCACATGGTCGGATCACTGGCGGCAATCCGGGTGAAATCGCGAAACCCTGCCGCGGAAAACTTGATCACTTCGCTGTCCGTGACGCGGCGCAGATCATCCGCCACACCGACCATCGTGTACGCAATCAGGTGCGGTGCGTGGCTGGTCACGGCGCAAACGAGGTCGTGGTGGTCCGGCTCCATCTCTTCGACATTGGACCCCAGCGCTTCCCAGAACGCGCGCAGATGCGCAACCGCGTCGGGGTCACTGCCCTCGACCGGAACCAACAGGCACCAGCGGTTGTCGAAAAGCTCGGCAAAGCCGCTTTCGGGCCCCGAATGCTCGGTTCCGGCCATCGGGTGCCCCGGCACGAAATGCACACCCGGCGGTATGTGCGGGCCAACAGCTTCGATCACTTCGCGCTTGACCGATCCCACATCCGTGACCGTGGCGCCCGGTGCCAGATACGGCGCAATCTCCGCCGCGATGGCCCCCATAACCCCAACGGGCACGCACAGCACCACGAGGTCGGCACCCTCGACCGCCTCGATGAGGCTGTCGCAGACGCGGTCGCACAGGCCGATGCGGCGCGCCGTGTCACGGGTTTCGGCACTGCGCGCATAGCCCGTCACATCTGCCGTCATTCCGGCGCGCTTGATCGCCCAGAACATGGACGACGCGATCAGACCCAAGCCGATGAGGGCAACGCGGTTGTACCTCACGCCACCTCCTCCGCGCGCCAGCGGGTCAGCGTGTCGATCACGCGGCCGGTCTGGTCCGCGTCTCCCACGGTGATCCGCAAGCCTTCGGGAAAACCGTAGCCACCCACACGCCGGATCAGGATGCCGTCGGCGTTCAGCGCCGCTTCCAATGCGTCTGCCTCGGCAATTGAGCTGGCGCGCGCCAGAACGAAATTTGTATCGCTCTCGTCGCAGGCGAGCCCGTGCTGGCGCAGGGCACCTGTCAGTCGCGCACGCTGGTCCGCGTTCAGCGCCGCACAGTGATCGCGCCACGCTACATCGCGCACCGCCGCCTCTGCCGCCGCGAGGGCCGGCACGGCGAGGTTGAAGGGTTGGCGGATGCGGGTCATCACGTCGATCATGGCCCGAGGGCCGTAGCCCCAGCCCACGCGCAACCCACCCAATCCGTAGATCTTGGAAAAGGTGCGCGTCATCAACACGTTTGGTCGCGCCTCTGCCAAGGCCAGCCCACCATCATAGCCCGCTGCGTATTCGGTGTAGGCGCCGTCGACCACCAGAATGATGTCCTCGCGCAACCCGTCCGCCAGCCGCACGATCTCGGCATCGTCCAACCGTGTACCGGTCGGATTGCCCGGGTTCGTCAGCAGAACAATGCGCGTCTGCGCCGTCACGGAGTCCAGGATTGCGTCCACGTCGACGACCCGGTCCCGCTCCGGCACACGCACGGGTGTTGCACCGCACATGTGGGTGAGGATGGGGTACATGGAAAACCCGTGCTCGGTGTGGATGATCTCGTCCCCCGGCCCGGCATAGGCCTGCGTCACAAATTGCAGCACCTCGTCCGATCCGACACCGCAGATCACGCGGTCCGGGTCCACACCCCAGACCTCGCCGATGGCCGCGCGCAACGACGCGTGATCGGTCGAGGGGTAGAGATGCATCTGACCTGCGGCAGCCTGCAAGGCCGCAATGGCCGACGGGGGCGGGCCCAGCGGGTTTTCATTCGAACTCAGCTTGAGCACGTCGCGATGCCCGGCCAACTGGGATTTGCCCCCCACATAGAGGTCGATTTCCATGATACCCGGTTGTGGCGTGATGTCGGTCATAGGCAGCCCCATCGTCGTCTGAAACCCCTTTACCGGCTGGATCGGGCTTGCGAAAGCAGGTTCTCTGATCGTGGGCCGCAGCGCCGCGGAAACTGCGAAATCTCGCGCCGCTGCCCTTGTAACAAACCCGTGAGTACCTATATCCAGTATACAAACGTATACCGTAACAAATTGAAAGACCTCGATGGCCCCATTCCTTGACCCGACCTTCCTTCCCTTTTCTCTGGCGCTTGGGCTGCTCTTTGGCCTGCTTGCGCTGGAACTCGTGGCGGTTCTGGTCGGTGGCACGGTCTTTGGCCTCGGCAATGATGCGGAGTTTGATATCGAGGTTGATGCCGGTCTGGACTCAGGTTTGGACGGGGCCGACCTCGATACGTTGGACCTCGACGCAGTCGACGCCGAAGCACCGGATGTCGCTGCCGACAGCGGCGCGGGCGACTGGCTGGGTCTGTCAAGGGCGCCCACGATGGTCTGGGTTGCAGCCCTGCTGCTGGCCTTTGGCCTCACCGGCCTCGTGGTCCAAACCATCACCGGCGGGATCATCCCCGCAGGCCTCACGGCCATCGGCGCGGGCGTCATCGGAGTGGGCTTTGCCAAACGCTTTGCCCGGACCTTTGCCCGCCTGATCCCCAAGAGCGAAAGCGCGGCCATGTCCGAGCGGTCGCTGGGCCGCCGCAAGGGGGTCGTATCCCAGGGCACGGCCGCACGCGGCAAACCGGCTGAAGTGCGCGTCACCGACGGGCACGGCAACACCCACTACCTGCGGGCCGAACCGCTGCGGGACGAGATCGAGATCCCGCAAGGGACCGAAGTGCTCGTCATGCGGCGGGCAGGCCAGGACAGCTACCGGCTGATCCCGCTGTCAGACATCTGACACATCCAAAATTCAAAGGGCGCCTGCGCGCCGACAACGCAACCAACATGCAACATGGAGGGTAATCCACATGGACCTGATCACTTTTGGCATCATCATCGGCAGTATTCTGGCCTTCATCATTCTGATTGGCCTGATCTTGGGACGTCTCTACCGCCGCGCCACCCGCGAGGTGAGCCTTGTCAAGACCGGGGCTGGCGGCAAGAAGGTCATCATGGACGGCGGCACGATCGTCGTGCCCCTGCTGCACGAAATCAGCCCGGTCAACATGAAGACCCTGCGCCTTGAGGTGCAGCGCAACGCCGATGCCGCTCTCATCACCCGCGACCGCATGCGCGTGGATGTGGGCGTGGAATTCTACGTCTCGGTCAACGCCACGACCGAAGGCATCGCACGGGCCGCGCAGACGCTTGGCGACCGCACCTTCTACGTGGATCAGCTGCGCGAAATGATCGAGGGTAAACTGGTGGATGGCCTGCGCGCCGTGGCGGCCAAGATGTCCATGGACGAACTGCACGAGAACCGTTCGGATTTTGTGCAGGAGGTCCAGAACACCGTCTCCGAAGACCTGCTGAAAAACGGTCTTGAACTGGAATCGGTCTCGCTGACCGCGCTCGACCAGACGCCCTTTGATGCGCTCGATGAGAACAACGCCTTTAACGCGGTCGGGATGCGCAAGCTGGCCGAGGTGATTGCGACCTCGAAAAAAGAGCGCGCCGAGATCGACGCCGAAGCCGACGTGGCCGTACGCCGCGCCGCGATGGAGGCCGAACGCCGCAAACTCCTGATCGAAAAGGACGAAGAGCAGGCGAAGATCGAGCAAGTGCAGGAGCTTGAAACCCTGCGCGCCGCGCAAGAGGCCGAGATCGCGCAGCGACAGGAGCAGTCCGAACAGGAAAAAGAACGCGCGCGCATCCAGCGTCAGGAGGCGATCCGCGCCGCGGAAATCTCGAAAGAACGTGAACTGGAAGTCGCGGACCAGGACCGTCAGATCATCATTGCGCAGAAATCCGAAGAGGAAAGCCGCGCCCGTGCCTCAGCCGACCTCGCCCGGGCCGAGGCCACCAAGGCGCAAGAAGCTGTGGTGACGGCGCAATCGGTGGCCGAAGCCGAACGTGTCAAGCAGATCGCCCTGATCGAAGCCGCACGCGAGGCCGAACGCGAGGCCACGCGCATCCGTCTCGCCGCGCAGGCCGAGAAGGACGCCGCGCAGGACCGCGCCGACGCGCGCCGCGAAGAGGCGCAGGCCGAAGCGGATGCGATCAAGATCACGGCCGAAGCCAAAAAGGCCGATCTGCTGGCCGAAGCCGAGGGCAAGCGCGCCATCACGGACGCGGAAAACACCCTCAGTGAGGCGCTGATCGAGATGAAGGTGGACCTTGCCCGGCTCGAAGCGATGCCCGAAATCGTGGCCGAGATGGTCAAACCCGCCGAAAAGATCGACAGCATCAAGATCCATCAGGTGGGTGGCATGGGCACAGGGGCGCCGGGCGGGTCCGGCAACAGCGACAAGCCCGTGGTCAACCAGGCGCTCGACAGCATCATGGGCATGGCCGTGCAGATGCCCGCGTTGAAAAAGCTGGGCGATGAGTTGGGTCTGAGCATGGAAAACGGCCTGTCGGGCGTCACCTCCGCCGCTCTTGGTGCGCCAGAGCCCAAGCGCAATGGCAAGGACGCTCCTGTCGAGATTGACGGTGAACCAACACCGACCGATCCCAAACCGGTCAACTGACCTGTTCATCGTATGACATCACGCGAAAAGGCCGTCCGGTTCCCGGGCGGCCTTTTGGCACTGCAAACTGCGGTCTATGCGCTGTGGCGCGCCACCCGGGCCAAGGCATTGCGCGCGATCAGGATGTGGAACGGCATGATTGCAGCGAGATACAGCCGCCCACCAGCGTTGTGCGGGTGCACCCAGGTGGCAAGCGACACGCGCCCGTCACGGGACAGGACGGACACGCGGAAGTTCAGATGCTTGTCGTCAAACCCCGCGATCATCTCGGTCTCCGTATCCTGCTCCACCGGAAACGGGCCGACCTTGTCTGCTGCCTGCGGGCCGTCCTGTGACAATCCAAACGGGGCTGTGGCCAACCGCCGGATCTGCAGCAAGAACCGCGCCCAGCCGGGAAAATCGGTAATGATCTCGGCAGCACGGCGCGCCGGAACATCGGCGCCCACAGAATAGCAATCCAGAAAGTCGCCGGGTCCCACACGCGCATGCAGCGCGCTTTCCGGTGCCAAGGTGGTCTCGGTGACGGTTGCAGTCGGGATCATGGCAACTCTCCTCGGATGGCGCCACCAGACAGGTAATCACCCCCCGCGGCATTCCCCCCGTGGCACAACGCCACAATGCAAAACGGCCGCCCCATATGGGACGGCCGTTCTGTTCCGCGCAGTGGGCCAGGCGCCCACGCGCGTATCAGTTTTTGGCGTAGAATTCGACGACGAGGTTCGGCTCCATCATCACCGGATAGGGCACATCGCCCAGACCCGGTGTGCGCACGAATGTCGCGGTCATCTTGGAGTGATCCACTTCCATGTAATCCGGCACATCGCGCTCGGGCAGCTGAACCGCCTCCAGCACCACAGCGAGTTGCTTGGAACGATCACGCACCTCGATCACGTCGCCTTCCTTGACGCGGTACGACGGGATGTTGACCTTCTTGCCGTTCACCTTCACGTGGCCGTGGTTCACGAACTGGCGCGCCGCAAAGACGGTGGGTACGAACTTGGCACGGTAGACCACTGCGTCCAAACGACGCTCCAGCAGACCGATCAGGTTCTCACCGGTGTCGCCCTTGACCCGCTCCGCTTCGGCATAGATGCGGCGGAACTGCTTTTCGGTCAGGTCGCCATAGTAGCCCTTGAGCTTCTGTTTGGCGCGCAACTGGATACCGAAATCGGACAGTTTGCCCTTGCGGCGCTGACCGTGCTGGCCGGGGCCGTATTCGCGGCGGTTGACGGGGGATTTGGGGCGACCCCAGATGTTCTCGCCCATGCGGCGATCAATTTTGTACTTGGCAGACGTGCGTTTGGTCACGGCTGATCTCCTCTTTCAGGTTTCAAGAGGGCGTTGTCCTCTCCCCGGATTTGGCCGGGACGACAGGGATCCCCTCGCGGGGGCCACCAACACCAATGAAGCCGCGCTTATAACCGTGCCGCCCGGGCTGTCAATCGCCGAATGGCCACAGACTCGCAGTACGGGTGCGGTATATGTGCACCGTTCGCATGGACCGCACGCCTGCCCACGAGGCACGCCCCACACGTGCCGATCAGGCGGGTCTCGCCAAAGAGGCACAACGCGCGTGCTGCGGACACCCCACCAGATGATCGTTGACCAGCCCGCAGGCCTGCATCCACGCATAAACAATCGTCGGCCCGCAGAAGGTAAAGCCCGCTTTCTTCAGATCCTTCGATATCTGCGTGGACAACGGCGTGTGCGCCGGCACCGCCGCGTCGGTTTCCCATCGGTTCTGCAAGGGGACACCGTCGAGGTAATTCCATAAAAATTGGTCGAACCCCGTGGTGGCGTTAACTTCGAGATACGCACGGGCATTTTTGATCGTCGCCTCGATCTTGCCGCGATGGCGGATGATACCGGGTTCAGCAACCAGCCGATCAACCTGCGCAGGGCCCCATTCCGCGATCACCTCGGGGTTGAACCCGTCAAAGGCGCGTCTGAAATTATCCCTCTTTTTCAGGATTGTGATCCAGCTCAGCCCCGCCTGAAATCCGTCGAGGATCAGCTTTTCCCAAAGCGCGCGCGCGTCATATTCCGGCTCGCCCCACTCGGTGTCGTGGTAAGCCACATAGATGTCTTCCGGACCGGCCCAACCACATCGATCACCCATGAATTTAACCCTTCCGGTTAACGCTCCAATTTGGAACAAAATGACAACATTAAGGGCATCTTTACGGGTTCAGGTCCAATCTGGCCACGGAAAACGGTCAGGTCTGTTACATGCGCAATTCGAAATTTGCCAACATCCCTCCGGGGGCGGAAAGTCCGCTGGACGCAGCGGTGTCCTCTCGGGACGCGGGGACGCTTGATATGGTCGCCGCAGCGGTGAAGCACAATCAGACGCTGCTCGCCTTCCAGCCCATCATCGTCACGCACAGCCGGCAGGTCGGTTTTTACGAGGGGCTGATCCGGATCATGGACGATACCGGGCGCGTGATTCCGGCCAAGGATTTCATGCCCGTTGTGGAAAAGGCGGAGCTTGGCCGCGAAATCGACGTGCTGGCCCTGAACATGGGTCTGCGCACGCTGGCCGAAAACCCGTCCTTGCGGCTGTCGATCAACATGTCGGCCCGGTCAATCGGCTATCAGGCCTGGATGAAAACGCTCAATCGCTGGATCCGGCGGGATCGGACACTTGGCGAGCGTTTGATCCTCGAAATCACCGAAAGTTCGGCCATGGATCAGCCGGAACTGGTCATCGACTTCATGGACCGGCTCAGCCGACAGGGCATCTGCTTTGCGCTTGACGACTTCGGGTCCGGCTACACGGCGCTGCGCTATCTCAAGGATTTCTACTTCGACATTCTCAAGATCGACATGCAGTTTTGCCACGGCATTGCCGACGATCCCGATATCAGGGCACTGACCGCCGCCATGGTGGGTATCGGGCACCACTTTGACATGGTCGTCGTGGCTGAGGGTCTGGAACGGGCGCAGGACGTCGCAGTGATGGAGCAGTTGGGCCTCGACTGCCTGCAAGGGTACTATTTCGATGCCCCCACGGTGCGGCCGAACTGGATTTTCGGTGAGCGGCGTATCGCTCAAACGGCCAGCGCAAGCGCCTGAGACACCGTGTCTCTTTGAGACCGGGTAAAGAATCCTTTAATCGACAGGCGACGCGGGGAATCTGGGGCCCGCACATGCACACGTGCACGCTCGGATGGTCCGTACGCCTAACCGACTAGAGGAACTGACCAAATGACAAATGTTGTCATCGCTTCTGCCGCTCGAACTGCCGTTGGCAGCTTTGGCGGCTCATTCGCCAACACACCTGCACATGACCTGGGCACAGCGGTGCTCGAAGCCGTCGTGGACCGCGCGGGCGTCGACAAGTCCGAAGTGTCCGAAACCATTCTGGGCCAGGTGCTGACCGCAGCGCAGGGCCAGAACCCGGCCCGGCAGGCGCATATCAACGCTGGTCTGCCCAAAGAGGCCGCCGCCTGGGGCATCAACCAGGTGTGCGGCTCGGGCCTGCGCGCCGTCGCCCTTGGCGCGCAACACATCCAGCTGGGTGACGCCGACATCGTCGCCGCCGGTGGTCAGGAAAACATGACGCTCAGCCCCCACGCCGCCGCCCTGCGCGCCGGTCACAAGATGGGCGACCTCAAATCTATCGACACGATGAGCCGCGACGGGCTGTGGGACGCGTTCAACGGCTATCACATGGGCCAGACCGCCGAGACCGTGGCC
>CAZRUV010000063.1:0-19300 GCA_964603315.1 uncultured Rhodobacterales bacterium | reverse complement strand
AAGCTGATGGTGTCGAAGTCAAAGGAGTTGTCATCAAAGGGCAGCGCCATGGCGTCGGCCACCACCCAGTCGAGGCTGTCGCTCATCGCTTCGGCCTCGGCGCGTTTGCGACCCTCGACCAGCATGGGTTCGGTCAGGTCCAGCACGGTGGCGTGACTGTGACCTGCGCGCTTGAGGAACTTGAACGAAATATCACCCGTGCCGCCCGCGACATCCAGCAGGCGCTGACCGGCGCGCGGGGCGAGCCAGTCCATCATCGCCTCTTTCCAGATGCGGTGGATGCCCACGCTCATCACGTCGTTCATCACGTCATATTTGGACGCGACCGAGTTGAACACGCCCTGCACGCGCCCCGCCTTTTCGCTTTCGGGAATATCGGCGAACCCGAAATGCGTCTTGTTTTCAGGGGTTTCAGTCATGCAAACGGTCCAATTGCGTCTTTGTCGTGTCTCATTTGTCCCTAATGACGTGAGGGACAAGGACGAAATCGTCAATCGGCGCAAAGGACGCAGGCCATGTATTTTGTATTCGGGATCATTGCCCTCTTCTGGATCGGGATGTGGTTTGCCACGCGCAAGCTGCGGTTCTTTGTCGGCGGTATGAACGCGCCGCGCGACATCCGGGAAGAAGAGTCCCTGATCAAACGGATCGCTGTCGCCGGCTACGGCGTGCTGTCACCGGTCGGCAACCCGCAGGACAATCTGGCGACGATTTTCAAGTTTGGCCGCAAGGATGCGCGCACTGAAGGGACCGCATCGGTGTTTCAGGCCACGGCCGGGTGGCGGTTTGGCTTTCTGCTCGTGCTGCCGCTGCTGGGATGGTTCACCGTCTATATCGAATCCCAAACGGATATCGGCGGGCAGACGCCCTACATGTTCTACCTGCTGGTCTCGGCGGGACTGTTCTACACCGGCGTGTATATCTGGCGCTTTCGTCTGGTGATTGAAGGCATCGACATGACCTGCACCACCAACCTGCTCATGACGCGCCACTTCGATCTGACCAAGCTGGTGCGGGCAGAGACAAAGCAGGACGGCTATACGCTCCACTTCGAGGACGGGCGCAAGATCGCGATCCCGCGGTTCCTCGAAGGGCACGATCTGCTGAGGGACTTTCTGATTGGCCAGTTGGAGGACAACGGGCACTGATTGCATGGGCACGCGCCCCGTCCTATTTGTGGACGGTCCGAGATTGCGGAGTTGCCTGTGCCCGAACTGCCCGAAGTCGAAACCGTCCGCCGTGGGCTGACACCCGCCATGGAGGGCGTGGTCATTACGCGGGCGGATGTGAACCGGCCTGATCTGCGCTGGCCCTTTCCCGAGCGGATGGCGGAGCGCCTGACCGGCGCGCGGGTGGAGCGATTGCGGCGGCGGTCGAAATACATCCTGGCTGACCTGGATTCGGGCGAAACGCTGCTGGTGCATCTGGGCATGTCGGGCCGGATGACCGTGTCGGGCGACCCGCTGGGGCAATTCGTGCACGACCACCCGGCGGCGGAAAAGCATGACCATGTGGTTCTGCACATGGAGAACGGTGCGCGCATCACGTTCAACGACCCGCGTCGGTTCGGGGCGATGGACCTCATGGACACGGCCACCGCCGAAGATCACAAGCTGCTGGTGGTGCTGGGGCCGGAGCCCATGGGCAACAGTTTTGACGAGGCGCACCTGATCCGGGCCTTTGCGGGCAAGAACACGCCCGTCAAATCCGCCTTGCTCGACCAGAGAATCGTTGCCGGACTGGGCAATATCTATGTGTGCGAGGCGCTCTTCCGTTGCGGCATCTCGCCGGTGCGCAAGGCTGGCCGGATTGGCAAAGCGCGCGTTGCCGCCCTTGTGCCGGTCATTCGGCAGATTCTGACAGAGGCAATCGAGGCGGGTGGATCATCGCTGCGCGATTTCCGCCAAGCCGATGGAGAACTTGGATATTTTCAACACCGCTTCGACGTCTATGGCCGCGAGGGCGAGGTCTGCCGGACGGCTGACTGCGGCGCGCCGATTGCCCGGATCGTGCAATCGGGCCGATCCTCTTTCTACTGCAGGTCGTGCCAAACATAGGTTGATTGATGCACCGTGCGTGATAAGCACAAAGGTCAGTTGCAACGACAGAAAGCCGATCCATGGCCTACGAGACGATCATCCTCGACGTCGAAGACCACATCGCGAAAATCACCCTGAACCGCCCGGACGCGCTGAATGCGCTGAATGACCAGCTCATGACAGAGCTGGCCGATGCGATGGCGGGGTGCCAGGCCAATGACAAGGTGCGCTGCATCGTGTTGACCGGGTCGGACAAGGCCTTTGCCGCCGGGGCCGACATCGCGATGATGAAGGACAAAACCTACGTGGAGGTCTTTACCGAAGACCTCTTTGGCCCCGAGACAGACGCCATTGTCCGTGTGCGCAAACCGGTGATTGCCGCCGTGTCTGGCTATGCGCTGGGCGGGGGCTGCGAATTGGCAATGATGTGCGACTTCATCATCGCTTCGGACACGGCCAAGTTCGGGCAGCCCGAGATCAATCTGGGCGTTATGGCGGGGATCGGCGGCACACAGCGCCTGACCCGCGCCGTGGGCAAGGCCAAGGCCATGGACATGAACCTGACGGGCCGGTTCATGGACGCCGAAGAGGCGGAGCGGTCGGGCCTCGTGAGCCGGGTCGTGCCCGGCAAGAAGCTGATGGACGAGGCGATGCATGCCGCCGAAAAGATCGCGGAGAAATCCATGGTCTCGGTCATGGCGGTCAAGGAGGCGGTGAACCGGTCCTTCGAGACGCCGTTGCGCGAAGGCCTGCTGTTTGAGCGCCGCGTCTTTCATTCGCTCTTTGCGACCGAAGACCAGAAGGAAGGCATGGCGGCCTTCCTTGAAAAGCGCGAGGCGCAGTTCCGCGACAGGTGAGGTGTCGGCAGGGCAGCACCGCCCTGCCCGGCCTCAGGTCTGGTTGGCGCCGCGCATCTGCCGAATCGAGGCGCGGATTCGGCGCCAATCTGCCGCAACGGCCTGTTTGCCTTCTTTTTCAGCGGTGCGCGCACGTTGCGCGGCTTCAGCCTCGGCCTTGTCGCCATGGGTGCGATAGAGGGCATGGGCATGCCGGGAGACGGCCATCGGTTGCATCTGATCATCCTCCATGTGTTGCGTGGGTGATGCCGATTATAGCACGTTCCGCGCCAGAGAATCGGTGTTCGGCGATCCGGCGCTGAACAGGTCGTTGACTTGGTTCGGGAATCCGCCTATGCGCACGGCTTCTGTAACTACCGCACCAATCATTGGGACGAGATAATCATGGCAAATTCGCCTCAGGCCAAAAAGCGGGCCCGTCAAAACGAAAAACGCTTTGCAATCAACAAGGCGCGCCGGTCGCGCATCCGCACTTACCTGCGCAAGGTCGAAGAGGCGATTGCCTCGGGTGACAAGGCTGCGGCCAACGACGCGCTGAAAGCCGCTCAGCCCGAGCTGATGCGCGGCGTGAGCCGGGGTGTGTATCATAAAAACACCGCTTCACGCAAAATGTCGCGACTGTCCGCACGGGTCAAAGCCCTCGGCTGATTTCTCAAAAAATGAGACGTTCAAAAGCGCTGCATCCTGCGGCGCTTTTTTTTGTTTTTTCCATGAAAACAAGGGGTGCAGCGATTCTTTGCGGAAAATGTCCAAGTCAATAATTAAGTTCTATGGACGGCCCGCTCACGAACTTGCTACCACCTATCTTGCGACTCGTGTCGCCTTGGGGGGACAGGCCAAACCGTAGAGTATCACCACTCTGCCCGGCGTTGGCGCAGGATCACTGGAAACAGCCCTGCGATTGGTAGAGATGATTAACATCATCCGCTGACCTGTCAAAAAAATTTGGTGTGCGGACGGCACGTATCGTCTGATCGGGGACAACACTCCGGCGAAGATGAGGTGCGCTATCTGTTGATATCCGAATGGATCGGGCTCGCGCCACAGGCAGCGGGGCGGGACCGGTTTGCCTGAGTGATCGTGAGGCCCAATGCGCGGGCTGATGGGAAAATGGTTGGCAGAAGGGACGGTTAATTCGCATGACGCAAGAAAAGTGGGGGCAACTGCGCAAGAGGTTGCTGAAGACGGTCGGGCAAAACAATTACACAACATGGATCGAGCCGCTGACGTTTCGCGATCTGCGGGACGGGGTCGCGACATTCGATGTGCCCACGAATTTCATGGGCAAATATGTCAGCGAAAACTTCTCCGATCTGATCCTGCACGAGCTGAAATCCGAGGACGAGACCATCCGCCGCCTGAGCTTTGCGGTGCCCGCGAATACGGCGGCCAAACCGACCGCCGCCGTCACGAATCCCACACCGACCACAGCAAAGCCGCACGCCATGACCTCTGCCCACTCTCTGCTGGCCGCCGCGCCGCTGGACCGCCGGTTCACCTTTGACAGCTTTGTCGTGGGCAAGCCCAACGAACTGGCCCATGCCGCCGCCAAGCGGGTCGCCGAAGGCGGGCCTGTCACCTTCAACCCGCTGTTCCTCTATGGGGGCGTCGGCCTGGGCAAGACGCACCTGATGCACGCGATCGCATGGGAGTTGCAGACCCGCCGTCCGGATCTGAACGTCCTTTATCTCTCTGCCGAGCAGTTCATGTACCGCTTTGTCCAGGCGCTGCGGGATCGCAAGATGATGGATTTCAAATCCATCTTCCGCTCGGTCGATGTGCTGATGGTCGATGATGTGCAATTCATTGCGGGCAAGGACAGCACGCAGGAAGAGTTCTTTCACACGTTCAACGCGCTGGTGGATCAGAACAAGCAGATCATCATCAGTGCCGACCGTGCCCCGGGCGAGATCAAGGACCTGGAAGACCGGGTAAAGTCCCGTCTGCAATGTGGTCTGGTCGTGGACCTGCACCCGACAGACTACGAACTGCGTCTGGGCATCCTACAGTCCAAGGTGGAACAGCAGATGGCCACCTACCCGGACCTGCGGGTCGAGGATGGCGTTCTGGAATTCCTCGCCATGCGCATCTCGACGAATGTGCGTGTGCTTGAGGGCGCGCTGACCCGTCTTTTTGCCTTTGCGAGCCTCGTGGGTCGCAAGATCGACATGGATCTGACCAACGACTGTCTCGCGGATGTGCTGCGCGCCTCGGAACGCAAGATCACCGTCGAAGAGATCCAGCGCAAAGTGTCCGAGCACTACAATATCCGCCTGAGCGACATGATTGGCCCCAAACGGTTGCGCAGCTATGCCCGTCCGCGCCAGGTCGCCATGTACCTCTGCAAACAGCTCACCTCGCGCTCGCTGCCCGAGATCGGCCGCCGCTTCGGGGGTCGTGACCACACTACGGTGATGCACGGCGTGCGCCGGATCGAGGAACTGCGCCAATCCGACGGGCAGATCGCCGAGGATCTCGAGTTGCTGCGCCGCTCGCTCGAAGCCTGAGAGGGCGCCACATATCCAGACAGGGGCACCCGTCGGGGTGCCCTTTTTCGTTTTCGCGGCTCCCCCCGTCTTGACGTCACCTGGCACAGGCCGGACAAGCAATAAAATGCTTGTGAACGCCGTGTGTTGGGCTAGGGTGCCCATCCCGGACGTCTGGTGGGAGAGAAAGCATGAAGATCAGTGTGGAACGCGGTGTGCTGCTCAAGGCCGTGAGCCAAGCGCAATCGGTTGTCGAACGGCGCAACACCATACCGATCCTCGCCAATGTGCTGATCGAGGCGGACGGGTCCGATGTCACCTTTCGCGCGACGGATCTGGATATCGAGGTTGTCGACAAGGCACCTGCCCAGGTGGAACGCGCCGGCGCCACGACGGTGGCGGCAACGACGCTGCACGAGATTGTGCGCAAATTGCCCGACGGTGCGTTGGTGACATTGAACGCGGATGTCGCGGCGGGCCGTGTCACCGTGGAAGCGGGCCGGTCGAATTTCTCGCTCGCCACCCTGCCCAAGGAAGACTTCCCGGTCATGGCGTCCTCTGAATACGCCTCGAATTTCTCGGTGCCCGCACCGCAATTGCGCCGCCTGTTCGACAAGTCGAAATTCGCCATTTCGACCGAAGAGACGCGGTACTACCTCAACGGGGTCTACATGCATGTGGCCGACGGTGACGACGGCAAGTCGCTGCGTTGCGTGGCAACGGATGGGCACAGGCTGGCACGGATCGACAGCGCGCTGCCTGACGGCGCGGCAGACATGCCGGGCGTCATCGTGCCGCGCAAGACGGTCGGCGAGTTGCGCAAGCTGCTGGACGATGATGACATGCAGATCGCCGTCAGCGTGTCGGAGACCAAGGTGCGCTTTGCCACGCCAGATATTACTCTGACCTCCAAGGTCATCGACGGGACATTCCCGGACTACACACGGGTGATCCCGGTCGGTAACACACGCAAGCTGGAAGTGGACGCAAGCGATTTTGCCAAGGCGGTGGATCGTGTCGCAACGGTTTCGTCGGAACGCTCGCGCGCGGTGAAACTGGCGCTGGATGAAGATCGTCTGATCCTGAGCGTCAATGCGCCTGACAGTGGCGCAGCCGAGGAAGAGCTGGCCGTGGCCTACGGCGACGAACGTCTGGAGATCGGGTTCAACGCGAAATACCTGCTGGAGATTGCAAGCCAGGTGGATCGTGAGAATGCGGTCTTCATGTTCAACTCCTCCGGCGATCCGACCCTGATGCGCGAAGGCACTGACCAGTCGGCAATCTATGTGGTCATGCCGATGCGCGTGTGACGAGGCGGAATTTGACACAAATTCCGGCCCATTTTCCGTATCGGAAAATGGCGCGCCGATGACGCTGTCCCTCTCTGCTCTGACGCTGTCTCACTTTCGGTCGCACAAGGTGGCACGCCTGTCCCTGGACACGCGCCCCGTTGCGATTCATGGGCCAAACGGGGCAGGCAAGACCAACATATTGGAAGCGGTGTCGCTTCTGTCCCCCGGCAGGGGGTTGCGCCGGGCCTCAGCCGAAGACATGACCCGGCGGCCAGAGGCGGTTGGGTGGAAGATCGCCGGTGTCCTGCACTCACTGGCGCAGGTGCATGAGGTCGAGACGTGGTCCGAACGTGGCGCCGCCCGGCAGGTGCGCATTGATGGCAAGGCAGCGGCCCAGACGGCTCTGGGGCGCATTGCCCGGGTACTGTGGCTGATCCCGTCAATGGACCGTCTGTGGATCGAGGGGGCGGAAGGACGGCGGCGCTTTCTCGACCGGATGACGCTGAGTTTTTTGCCGGATCATGCGCAGGTGTCCCTTGAATACGACAAGGCGATGCGTGAACGGAACCGGCTGCTCAAGGACATGGTGCGGGACGGTCATTGGTACGCCGCGCTGGAGCGCCGGATGGCGGCAACAGGCGTCGCGATACATGCCAATCGCCTGCAGGCGCTCGGCGAACTGGCCGATGCACAGTCAGGCACACAGACAGCCTTTCCGGCAGCTGAACTTGACTTGCGGCCCGGCGAATTGGGGATGCCTGAGACGGTCGAGGACATGGCGCTGGCGTTGTCTGAAGGACGGTCACGCGATCTGGCAGCGGGGCGAACGCTGATCGGGCCGCATCGTGCGGATCTCTACGGTGTGTATGCGGCCAAGGGTGTTCCGGCCAAGGACTGTTCAACCGGCGAGCAGAAAGCGCTGCTGGTGTCGCTGATCCTTGCCAATGCGCGCGCGCTGGCACGGGATTTCGGCGCGCCGCCGCTTCTCCTGCTGGACGAAGTGGCCGCCCATCTGGACGCGGACCGGCGGGCGGCCCTCTATGACGAGATTTGCGCACTGGGGGCGCAGGCGTGGATGACCGGCACAGGAATGGAGCTGTTCGACACGTTGGGAGACCGGGCACAGTACCTGCACGTGACCGAAGCGGACGGTGTCAGCGACGCCATACAGCAATGACCCTGTCCGTGTTTGACATGGCTCTTTATGCCGGGGCGCTCGTTGTCTTGTTCCTCACGCCCGGCCCGGTCTGGGTGGGGCTGATCGCGCGGTCCCTGTCGGGTGGCTTTCACGCGGCCTGGCCACTGGCGCTGGGTGTTGTGATTGGCGACGTGTTGTGGGCGCTCCTGGCGATCTTTGGCATCACGTGGATCCTGTCGCTATACGGCGGTATTCTCGAGGCCCTTAAATGGGTAGCCGCGGCTGTCTTTGTCGTGATGGGCTTTGCGGTCATCCGCAGCGCCGACAGGAGTATCGGCGCAGACAGCAGCCTGACGCGGCCCGGCATGTGGGCGGGGTTCGTGGCCGGGCTTGCCGTGATCCTCGGGAACCCCAAGGCAATCCTGTTCTATATGGGGATGCTTCCCGGGTTCTTTGACCTGACCCGGCTGACGACGGTTGATGTGGCCGTCATTGTCGGACTGTCCGCTGTCGTGCCGCTGATTGGCAATCTGAGCATGGCAGTGTTCATCGACCGGGCCCGCAGGCTGATTTCATCGCCCGCTGCCCTGCGTCGGATGAACCTGAGCGCGGGCGTCTTGCTGATACTGGTGGGCTGTGTGATCCCCTTCACCTGAGCCAGGCTTGCAGATAGGTGGTCAGACGCGCTTGCGCCTGTGACGAGGCGTGCAAGGCACAGAATTGCAGGGACATCGCCTGAAGAAAGAACGCCTGTATCCCTTCGGCGAGCAATTCCGGCGACAGATCATCACGGTCAGCGACCCATTTGGCAAACAGTCTGAACTGGCGCTCGAATGTATGCGCTATGGGCCCGATCTCGGTCACGCCCGCAGCACCGCTGTAGCGCAGGATGACGTCAAACACGTAGCGTTCCGACGTCATGAAGCGGATCAGGGGATCCAGCGCGCGCGCCATCTGATCGGGTGTTTGCGGGATCGGGCCGTCTTCGAGCGCATCGAGGATGCGATCCATTTCCGCCCCCAGAAGCTGATCCATGAGCGCGTCCTTGTCCCGAAAGTGGGCAAAGAACGTCCCCTTGGCGACACCTGCCCGTTTCACAACCTCTTCGACGCGCAGACCTTCATAGCCTGAGGTCGCCACAACGGCCTGCGCAGCATCGATGAGCTTCGCGCGCGTCTTCAGGGTACGGGCTTGGACGGGTTTGTTCATGACAGCGTTCTGGCAGAAAAAATGACCAGGGTCAAATTTATTATTGACCACGGTCATTTTTTGAGTCTATGAAAATGACCAGGGTCAATTTCAGACATTGGAGCTTCTCATGACCCCCAAACGCATCACCGTTCTCGACGGACATCCCGGCGCGAAATCCCTGTCCCGCCTCTTCACCGACACCTACGCCAAGGCGGCACTGGATGCGGGCCACCAGGTGCGTATCGTCCGCCTGTCGGAACTGGAGTTCGACATGGATTTTGGCGACGGTGGATATTCGAACTGGAAACCGCTTGAGCCGCAAATCGAAGCCGTGTTGAAAGACCTCGAATGGGCGGATCACGTCGTCATGTCCTCGCCCATCTGGTGGGGCGGGCTTCCGGCCAAGCTCAAGGGCCTGCTGGACCGCATTCTGCTGCCGGGCCGTGCCTATGACACCCGCAACCTGAACAAGATGGGCATGCCGTCGCCGCTGTTCACCGGAAAGACAGGGCGGATCATCCTGACCTCGGACAGTCCGCGCTGGTTCATGCGGCTGGCCTATGGCAGCGCGCTGTTGCGGCAATTGACCGGCCAGATCTTTGGCTTTGTCGGTATCAAGCCGACGCGGTTCACCTATTTTGCCGGGGCCAGCCACCCCAAACCGGGCGTGGTGGATCGGTGGACTGCGCAGGTCCGGAAAATCGGCGCGCAAGCCGCGTGATGATGGCGGCACGGCCATTGGGGTAACCCCTTTGGCCGCGCCACAAAATCTTGTGTCAGTTGCGTGACATTCGCTGTGGAAAACAGTATATTTTGGGCCAAGACAAAAAGGGCCCATACATGGCAGACAACGAGCAAACGCCCGAAGACTACGGTGCGGATTCCATCAAGGTTCTCAAAGGCTTGGAGGCGGTACGCAAGCGTCCGGGCATGTATATCGGTGATACCGACGATGGCAGCGGTCTGCACCACATGGTCTACGAGGTCGTGGACAACGGCATCGACGAGGCGCTGGCGGGCCACGCGGACGCTGTAACGGTCACGATTCACGACGATTCATCCGTCTCGGTCAGCGACAACGGGCGCGGGATTCCGGTGGGCATCCACGAGGAAGAAGGCGTGTCGGCGGCCGAGGTCATCATGACCCAACTGCACGCGGGCGGTAAGTTTGACTCGAACTCCTACAAGGTGTCGGGCGGCCTGCACGGTGTGGGTGTGTCCGTGGTCAACGCGCTGTCGGTCTGGCTCGAATTGCGCATCTGGCGCGACGGCAAGGAACATATCGCCCGCTTTGAGCATGGCGAGACGACAAAGCACCTCGAAGTTGTGGGCGATGCGGGCGGCAAGACCGGGACCGAGGTGCGGTTTCTCGCCTCGACCGATACATTCTCCAACCTCGAATACTCGTTCGACACGCTGGAAAAGCGGCTGCGCGAACTGGCCTTCCTGAACTCCGGCGTGCGGATCATTCTGGTGGATGAACGGCCCGTCGAACACCTGCGTACCGAACTGTACTATGAAGGCGGGGTGAAGGAGTTCGTGAAATATCTCGACCGCTCCAAATCGTCCGTCATGTCCGAGCCGATTTTCATCGAAGGGGAACGCGACGATATCGGCGTTGAGGTCGCGATGTGGTGGAACGACAGCTATCACGAGAACGTCCTGCCCTTTACCAACAACATCCCGCAGCGCGATGGCGGCACGCACATGGCGGGCTTTCGAGGGGCGCTGACACGGACGATCAACAACTATGCCCAGACCAGCGGCATCGCGAAAAAGGAAAAGGTGAATTTTACCGGCGATGATGCGCGCGAGGGGCTGACCTGCGTCCTGTCCGTCAAGGTGCCGGACCCGAAATTCAGTTCGCAGACCAAGGACAAGCTGGTGTCGTCCGAGGTGCGCCCGGCGGTCGAAGGGTTGATGAACGAAAAGCTGGCCGAGTGGTTCGAGGAAAACCCGAACGAGGCCAAGATCATCGTCGGCAAGATCATCGAGGCGGCGCTCGCCCGCGAGGCCGCGCGCAAGGCCCGCGAACTGACGCGGCGCAAGACGGCGATGGACGTCAACTACCTCGCTGGCAAGCTGAAGGATTGTTCCGAGAAAGACCCCTCGAAAACCGAAGTCTTTCTGGTTGAGGGGGACAGCGCCGGTGGCTCGGCCCAGACGGGCCGGGACCGACGCACGCAAGCGGTGCTGCCCCTGCGCGGGAAAATCCTGAACGTGGAGAGGGCGCGCTTTGACCGGATGCTGTCCAGCCAGGAAATCGGCAACCTCGTGATGGCCCTTGGCACCGGGATCGGGCGGGACGAGTTCGACATCACCAAGCTGCGTTACCACAAGATCGTCATCATGACGGACGCCGACGTTGACGGCGCCCACATCCGGACGCTGCTGCTCACGTTCTTTTACCGGCAGATGCCGGAGCTGATCGAGGGCGGGTACCTCTACATCGCGCAGCCGCCGCTCTATAAGGTGTCGCGCGGAAAATCCGAGGTGTACCTCAAGGATCAGACCGCATTGGACGACTACCTGATCGAACAGGGCACCGACGGTGCGATGCTGCGACAGGGCAATGGCGAAGAGATCACCGGGCAGGATCTGGTCCGCGTCGTCGAAGAGGCGCGCCAGCTCAAGCGCATTCTCGACGCGTTCCCGACGCATTACCCCCGCCACATTCTGGAGCAGGCGGCCATCGCAGGGGCGTTTGTGCCCGGCGCTGTGGATGCCGACCTTCAAGGTGTGGCCGACCGCGTGGCAGAGCGGCTGAACCTGATCGCGCTGGAATACGAGCGCGGCTGGACTGGCCGGATCACGCAGGACAAGGGCGTGCGGCTTGCGCGCATCCTGCGCGGCGTCGAAGAGGTGCGCACCCTCGACGGCCCGATGCTGCGCTCGGGCGAAGCGCGGCGGACCGGGTCGTTCACCCAGTCCCTGCAGGATGTCTATGGCGCGCCCGCCACGCTGATCCGCAAAGAGCGGGTGCAGGCCATTCTTGGTCCGCTGGACCTGCTGTCCGCCATTCTCGAGGAAGGCGAACGCGGTCTGTCGCTGCAACGCTACAAGGGTCTGGGCGAGATGAACCCGGATCAGTTGTGGGAAACCACACTGGATCCTGACGCGCGCACGCTGTTGCAGGTCAAGGTCGAGGATATGGCCGAGGCCGACGACCTCTTTACCAAGCTGATGGGCGACGTGGTCGAGCCACGCCGTGAGTTCATCCAGCAAAACGCCCTGAGCGTGGAAAATCTGGACTTCTGATGGCGGACGGACACGACAGCCTTGGCCGCGCCAAAGTCAGCGACGACGAAGCGCTGGCGCAGGCCGAAGCATTCCGCGCGGCGATCTCTACCCGCCGCACCGTGCGCGACTACGACCCCGCACCCGTCCCGCAAGCGGTGATCGAAGCCTGCATTGCGGCTGCGGGCACCGCCCCTTCCGGGGCAAACCAGCAACCCTGGCATTTCGTCGCCGTACGCGACCCCGAAACCAAGCGCCAGATCCGCGAAGCCGCCGAGGCAGAAGAACGCCGGTTCTACGAAGGCGGCGCAGGGCAGGAATGGCTCGACGCGTTGGCCCCAATCGGGACAGATGCCGACAAGCCGCATCTGGAGGATGCCGCCTGGTTGATCGTCGTCTTTGCCCAACGCTGGGGCACCAAGGATGACGGCTCGAAACAAAAGCATTACTACGTGCCGGAAAGCGTCGGCATCGCCACAGGCATGTTGCTGACGGCGCTGCACCTTTCCGGGTTGGTGACGCTGACGCACACACCGAACCCGATGGGGTTCTTGCGCGACCTGCTGGGGCGGCCAGACAACGAAAAGGCCACGATGATCATCGCCACGGGACACCCGGCGGCGGATGCCACCGTGCCCAGAATGGCCAAGGTCAAAAAACCGCTGTCCGACATCCTGACCATTCGCTGAATGCGGCTGGTTTCGGTCCTTTATGCCGTACTGACACTGATACTGATGGCAGCAGCAGGGCTTGCGCTACTGATCCTGCTGCCCAACACGCCGCTGCCGCCCGCGTGGAACCCCTTGCAACCGCTTGTCGTGACCGAAGACGTCACCCCGCTTACGCGGATCAAGTTGCAACGGGCACTTGCCGATGGGCGCAGTTGCCGGGCCGCGCTCGCCACCGGTGCCACCTTTCAGCCCATGGACGACCTTGAAACCTCGCCGCAATGCGGGATCGCAGATCGTGTGCGCCTGACAGGTGTCGGTGATGCGCGGCTTGCGCCGGTTGAAACACGCTGCCAGACCGCGCTGCGCACGGCGATGTGGTATGAGCACGGGATCAAACCCGCGGCGCAGAGGCACTTTGGCCAAGACGTCGATGCCGTCACACATGCTAGCAGCTACAACTGCCGCCAGATGCGCACGACCAGCGGCGCCAGCGGCCGTATGAGCACACATGCGACGGCGGACAGTATCGACATCACCGGCGTTACCTTGGGCGATGGCCGCAATCTGCGCCTGATCAGCGGATGGCCCGCCGCCGACACGCGCGCCGCCTTCTTTCGCGACCTGCGGGACAGCGCCTGCATGTGGTTCAGGGTCACGCTGGGGCCGGACTACAACCGATTGCATGCCGATCACTTTCACCTGCAGCACACCGGCTGGGGCCTGTGTCGCTGAGCCGCGTCAATTCCCAAGCATCGCCACAGTTTCGCCCCGCTCGACCGTCATCCTGCCCGCACAGGTAGCAGGGACAACAGGTCATGGGACAAGACGTCTTCGCAGAACGGCTGGCAAGACTGGGTGCAGAACATGGCCAACGCGCCGCAGTGCAGGCGCAGCAAGCCCAAGCAGCGCGGGGGTCGCGCCCCGAATGGGTCTCTAACCTTGGGTATCCGGCATCCATCGTCGGGGCCTGTATACTGGGCGTCATTGCGGTGGTGCTGTCGCGCTATGCCATGTTCCACATCAAAGGCGCCCCCGATCCCGGCGCGGACGCTGACCTGACCATGATCATCGACGGCGCGCTCGCCTTTGGCATCGCCTTTGTCCTGCGCATGGCCTTTTACATGACCGACAAGATCCACCTTGCCGCCAAGACGGTGGGCATCTGGATTGCGCTGACCCTCATGCACAATCTGGTGCACGATTTCCCCGGCCTCTGGTCTACCGCGTTCTCGGAAGAATGGGTGGAACGCACCACTGAAATGACCGAACCCCGGTCATTCTATTTCCGCGGATACAGCTTTGAATTCGCCGGTGCGATGTCAGCGGACACGGGCACAACCGAGAAGCCGGAAATCAAGATCAACCGTTTCTGACGCCCGGAACCCGCCGACGGGGAAAAAGCGAAAATTTTTTCCTTTGTTCCGGCTGGCTTGCTGAATTAACCTTTGCGCGAAGGTCAGAGCCATGGCCAAGTCCAGCAAAAGGGAAATACAATGGGCAAACGGGACGATTTGATCGCGCAATACGCAGATGATCTGAAAAACAAGTGCGGCATGTCGCCGGATATGGACCTGCTGACAAAGGTCACCATCGGCTGCGGCCCGTCAATCTATGACGCAGATGCCTCGACCGTCGCGTCGAGCCAGGCAGCCGAACTGGAAACGGTTAAGAACAACTTTCTGATCAAGAAGCTGGGCCTCGCCGACGGCCCCAAGCTGGACGAGGCGATTGCATCGGTGATCGAAACCTACGGCAAGTCCGAGCGCAACAAGTATCGCGCGGTGGTCTACTACATGCTGACCAAGCATTTCGGCAAGGAATCCGTCTACAGCTGATATCCTTTGCAAAAGGTAAATTGGAGCGCCCGGTTGTTAACCGGGCGTTTCGTTTTTGGGTCGAATGCAAAGCACTCGGTATTTGAAATTCTCCCCGAAAAAGCGTAGATAACCCTTGTCCGGCCAGAAGGTCAGACCCGAAATTCAACCGATCGTGTGTGGTGGTCCCAAGGGAGTGCACGTGTGGGTGAGTAAAGGGTTCTGGCCGTGGGGGTCAGAACCCTTTTTCTTTTCAGCGCTCAGAACAGTGTCAGAACCGTGCCGATCACGGTGCTGCCAAAGGTGGCGTATCCGCCATCAATCAGTGTCAGGCGGAATGGCCGCCCGGCAAAGCCGTAATTGGTGGCAAGCCACGGTGCCGCCAGAAACAGCCCGATCCCGAGCCCGGAGACAAGCCCCTCGCCCACGGTGTCAATGCCGCTCAGCACAAAGACGTGGCGCATCATGCCCGCCACAAGGATCGCAGCGATGATGCTGGTGATATAGGGGATCGGGTTCGCGCGATTGGCAGGTTTGCCGGTATCGTCCACTGCGACACCCGACGCGGCCATCCATGGATTGGCAAACACCGTGTACCAGATCGCGCCGAACATGAATCCCGCTATCCCGGCGACGATCACCGCTAGAAATCCCATCTGTCCCTCCTCTTGGCATTATCCTGCAACACCAGCGTGCCAGAGGGTCGCGTGAATTCAAACAGCTTTATGGGGTGACCCCGGCCATTTCGCAGACGATCCGCCATTCGTCCGCAGTGACCGGCTGCACCGACAGGCGCGAGTTGCGGATCAATGCCATTTCGGACAGGCGGGGGTCATCCTTGACCATGGCCAGCGTCACCGGTGTTTCGACAGGGCCGATGGCCTTGATGTCCACACACTCCCAGCGGTCATCGTCGGTGGTGCTGTCGGGATGCGCCTCGGCAATGACTTCGACAATGCCGACAACCGCTTTTTCCGACTGCGAGTGGTAGAAGAATCCCCGGTCCCCCACAGCCATCTCGCGCATGAAGTTGCGCGCCTGATAGTTGCGCACACCGTCCCACTCTTCGCCGGCATCGCCCTTGGCCACCTGCTGGTCCCAGCTCCAGGTCGAGGGTTCAGATTTGAACAGCCAGTATTTCATGTGTTCAGCACCCTGTTCCATGGTGCGATCCGCACCGTCTCGAACAAGCCGGCCCGAGCGTAGGGGTCGGCGTCCGCCCAGGCTTGCGCGGTGGCCATGTCCGGCACCTCCAGCACGATGAGCGAGCCGCAGGGTTTGTCGTCTTCGCCCAGAAACGGGCCTGCCTGACGGACAACACCGCTGTCCTTGAGGTAGGCGAGGTGGTCGGGGCGGTGCTCCATGCGCAGATCCAGCGCACCCGGCTTGTCCCAGGCCATCAGGACGTAAAACATGTCATTCCTCCTTGAGCGGGCGGGCCAACAGCCGGGCCATCGCGGCTTGTACATCTACCCGGCCTGCCACCAGATCCGCAACGGCGTTGCACACAGGTGTGTCCAGCGTGTGATCCCGCGCCAGTCGCGTGACGGCTTGCGCCGTTGCCGCCCCTTCGACCGTTATCGCCGCATCAAAGTCGGACCGGGACCCGAGCGCGACGCCATAACGGTAGTTGCGGGATTGCTCCGACGTGCAGGTCAACACCAGATCGCCGAAGCCGCTCAGGCCCATCAGCGTCTCCGGCGCGGCGCCAAGCGCGTCGGCAATCCGCTGCATTTCCGCAAACCCCCGTGTCATCAGGGCTGCGCGTGCGCTGGCACCCAGACCCGCACCCATGACCGCGCCACAGCCGATGGCCATGACGTTCTTGAGCGCGCCGCCAAGCTCGGCACCAACGACATCCGTGCTGCGATAAAGCCGCAGCGTCCGCGTCGAAAGCTGTTCCTGCAGCGCCCGCCCCGCAGCGACATCAGCGCAGGCAAGGGTGAGCGCCGTCGGCAGACCCTTGGCGATTTCGCTGGCAAAGCTGGGACCGGTGAGAATGGCCACGTTGCGGGCAGAATCTAGGATACGGCTCGGCCCGCGCCCTGTGGTCAGATCCATGCCCTTGCAACAGGCCACGACCGTTTTGCCGGTCAGATCCTGCTCTGCCACGAATGTCGCCAGCGTCTGCATGGGCAAAGCCAGCAAGACGGTGTCGGCCCGCAAAACAGTCTCTAAATCCGGCAAAACCGCCAAACCCGTCGGAAACGGGCATCCCGGCAAACGGCGGGTGTTCACGCGATCCCGGCCCATGGCAGCGCAGTGATCGGCATCCCGCCCCCAGAGTGACACAGGCCCGTTCTCGGCCAGCGCAATCGCAAGAGCGGTGCCGAAAGCACCGGCGCCGAGGACCGCGACGTTCATGCCTTGGCGCCCTTCTTGCCTGACCCGATCATCGGCGCACTTGCCGTATCAAGCGGCATCCGCGGGCGCGCGGACAGCGCCATGCCGTCCGGTTCCCGGTCTTGCATCTGCTCAATCGTCGCGGCCGCGATCATCGCGGCGTTGTCGGTACAGAGCGCAAGCGGTGGTGCGAGAAAGGCAACGCCAAGCTCATCACAGATCGTCTCTAACCGGGCGCGAATTGACATGTTTGCGGCCACGCCACCTGCGACGCAGAAGGTTGGCGTTTCGGGGGTGTCGGCCAGATAGACCTCAAGCGCGCGGCGGGATTTGCCGCTCAGGCTGTCGACGACGGCCTGTTGGAAACTTGCGGCAAGATCGGATTGGGATTGGCGCGGCAGCCCACCATGTTCGGCCACCACATCGTCCCGCGCCCGCAACACTGCCGTCTTCAGGCCGGAAAAGCTGAGGTTGCAGTCGGGCTTGTTCAGCAAGGGTCGGGGCAAGGCAAACCGCGTCGCATTGCCCTCACGCGCGGCCACCTCCACGGCAGGACCGCCGGGCTGGCCCAGACCGATCAGCCGCGCAACCTTGTCGAACGCCTCGCCGGGCGCATCGTCAATCGTGCCGCCCAACCGGGTAAAGGTTGCAGGCCCGCGCGCGATCAGGAATTGGCAATGCCCCCCCGAGACCAGCAGCATCAGATACGGAAACGCAACGCTGTCGGTCAGGCGCGGCGTCAGCGCGTGCCCGGCGAGGTGGTTGATCCCGTATAGCGGCAGTCCGGTTGCGGCCGACAGCCCCTTGGCCGTCATCACGCCCGAGACGACGCCACCGATCAGTCCGGGGCCGCAGGTCACCCCGATGGCGTCCAGTTGCGCCAGCGAAACACCCGCCGCATCCAGCGCGCTGGCCACTGTCGTGTCCAACCGTTCGGCGTGGGCGCGCGCCGCAATCTCGGGAACGACGCCGCCAAATTCCGCATGCAACGTATTCTGACCGCGCACCTCGGACGACAGCACCGTCATGTCGCCCGGGACACCGCGCACGATGGCGGCAGCGGTGTCATCGCAGCTGCTCTCGATACCAAGTATTGTGACGGGACGGGGCATGCGGGCCGCTTGCGTTGCGTTGATGACCCGCGCGGGGTATCACCTTGCCCCGTGCCGAACAATCCATCTACCCCCCCTTTCCCGCTCCTGATGACACGCCCGCTGGCGGCAGGGCGAAACTTTGTCGCGATGATGCCACAGCGTTTGGCCACCAGGTTGAAGGTTACCGAAACCCCTTTGCTCAGGATTGAACCGACTGGAAATGCGGTGGACATGGATGCGGAAGACGCTGCGATTTTCACCTCCTCCAACGGTGTTCGGTATGCCCCGGATGGCGCGGGGCGAGCCGCGTTTTGTGTCGGCGCCGCAACGACCCGGGCCGCGTCCGATCGCGGTTGGGCTGCCGTGCAAATGGGCGAAACGGCCGAGGCACTGACGCGCAAAATGGCTGCGATACCCCGGAAACAGAGACTGTTTCATCTGTCTGGTACGCATATTCGAGGCGATGTCGTCGCGCATTTGCGTGGCGTCGGCGCAAACGCGCATCGGGTGGCCGTTTACGATCAGGTCACCTGCGATTTGACTGACGCTGCGCGCACTGTTCTGGCGGGCGACATGCCCGTGCTTGTCCCTTTGTTCTCGCCACGCACAGCGACACGGTTTTTTGACCAATCGGTGGATTTCAAAAAGGTTGTCGCCCTTGGCCTGAGCGAAGCCATTGCAGACTGCGCACCTGATGACCTGCGCGCTGAGGTGATCGTTTCGTCAGCACCTGACGTGACCGCAATGATGAAAGCGCTAGATCAGACAGTGGATCGACTGGCATCGGGTTGAGGGGCGGTTAGCGGCAGAGTAGACTTCCCCGGGTATGTCGCGACCAGCGAGAATCGGAGGGGTAAGAGTTTGGCCAAGAAGACACGCACGGATAAACCCTCCGCGCCGAAGAAAACCACCAAAGCTGACGACGCAAAAGCGGTCGACGAAAAGACCGTAGCCGAAGCCGCGACGCCAGCGGGCGTTGTCGACGCTGCAAGCGATGCAGATGTTATGTCCGATACGCCAGTGGAAACAGAGGCACCGGATGACGCGCCGGTCGCGGAGGCGAACGCCGAAGACGTAGTTGCCGAGCCAGAGCCAGAGCCAGAGCCAGAGCCAGAGCCAGAGCCAGAGCCAGAGCCAG
>CAZRUV010000062.1:0-19372 GCA_964603315.1 uncultured Rhodobacterales bacterium | reverse complement strand
TGGGCTCAGAACAGACATTGGATACTTTCTTAAAAGCCGATCCCGGACTGTCCTTTCTGACTAAAAAGTTCTCAAACTCCATTGTTTCGCACCGTCGACCCGGGGATCAGCCGAAAACCGATATCGGTACAGGTTGGCACAGGCTCGTCCGTCAGGCGGCCCATCATCATTTCCGCAGCTTTTTGGCCCAGTTTCAGATGCGGCACGTGGCAGGAGGTCAGCCGCCGGTTCATCACCGAGGCGATGGGCAGGTCGCCCCAACCGGCGATGCCGATATCATCCGGCACGGACAGTCCCTTGGCCGCGCAATATTGCAACCCGCCAAAGGCCATGGCGTCGTTCTGGTAGAAAATGCATTCGATCCCCCGCGCGCCCGCAAGCAGTTGTTCGGTGCCGTAAAATCCGGGGTAGTACGTTGCCGTATCGTGCAGGCACAGCTGCTTGACCACCGCGCCACCCGCCCCCTCGACCGCCTTGCAAAAGCCGTTCAACCGCTCGGTTGCGGCGTTGGCGGTGTCGTGGGAGGTGCCCACATAGCCGATGTTCTGATAGCCCAGCGACGTCAGATAGCGCCCCATGTCAAAGCCGCTGTCAAAGTGGTTGATGCCCACGCTCATATCCAGCGGTGCTGCGTTCAGATCCCAGATCTCGACCACGGGCACACCGGCGTTTCGCAGCATCTCTGTCGCGCGCGGAGAATGGTAGCGTCCGGTCAGAATCAGGCCCGCAGGTTGCCAGGACAGAACCGTCCTGATCCAGTTCTCCTCTTCCTGCTGGGTGTGCTGTGTGAGACCCAGAACGGACTGGTATCCGAATGTGCCAAGCTTGCGGTCGATGCCTTCGAGGACCTGCGCAAACACCTCGTTGCCGAGGTCGGGGATGGAGACACCGATGAAGGTCGAGCTCTGGTCGCCCGCAAAAACGGTCGCGAGGCGATTCGGCAGATAGCCGAGCGTGTCCACCTGCTCCATCACCTTGATGCGCGTGTTTTCCGAATATCCCCCCTCGCCACGCAAAACCCGGCTTGCCGTCATCTTGGACACACCTGCGGCTCTTGCCACTTGAGAGAGGCTTACCTTATTGGTTTTGTTCTGTTTTTCCACGATTTACGCCATTTTACGTTACGGGTAACTTAAGCCTTGACAGTGCGCGCGCTCTGACCCGATGCTAGCGTAACGTTACGGGTAACTCAACGGGGAGGTTGGGGCTCGTAATCCCGGAGGAGCCGCTATGCCAGACCTGCAAACAGGTTTGTTCTTTGACAGCATCGACAAGCATTTTGGCGGCACCTATGCGCTGAAAGACGTGTCGCTGACGGTCGGGCGCGGCGAGATCGTGGCGCTGCTTGGCGAGAATGGCGCGGGCAAGTCGACGCTGATCAAGGTGCTGGGCGGCATCCATACGGCGGACGCCGGACGGGTGCTGATCGATGGTGAGCCCTATCAGCACAAACCGGCCGGGTTTGGCGAGCGCCAGAAGGTGGCGTTTATCCACCAGGATCTGGGCCTCATCGAATGGATGACGGTGGCCGAGAATATCGGCCTCGCCCTCGGGTTTTCGCGCAAGAACGGTCTGATCCGCTGGAAGGATGTGGAGCATTTCGCGGTCGAGGCGTTGCGCAAGGTCGATGCCGAATTTGATCCCACGACCCGCGTCGAAGATCTGACACGCACGGAAAAGTCGTTGGTGGCCATTGCGCGTGCGTTGGCCGTCGACAGCGAGTTTCTGGTGCTGGACGAGCCGACGGCCTCCTTGCCGGCGGATGAGGTGGAACGGCTGTTCGCCGCAATCCGGCCGTTGCGGGAAAAGGGGGTGGGCATGATCTACGTCTCGCACCGTCTGGATGAGATATTCCAGATCGCGGACCGGGTGGCCGTGTTGCGCGACGGAGCCATGGTTGGTGTGCGCAGCATTGACCACACGACGCCCGAAGAGTTGGTGCAAAAGATCGTGGGTCGCAAGACGCGCGAAACGGTCAAGGCGACGGATGCCATCGGCAACGCCGTTTTGTCCCTGCGCAATTTCGAAGTGTCGGGGATGGAAACGCTCGCCTTTGATCTGCAGCAAAACGAGGTCCTGGGCCTCGTGGGCCTGCGCGGGGCCGGGCATGAGGCGATCTCGCGTGCGCTGTTTGGCCTGGTGCCTTTCGAAGGCGACGTGACGCTGAACGGGGTGCAGCCGGATCTGTCCACACCGCAAAAAGCGCTGCATTCCGGCGTGGGTCTCGTGGCCAAGGACCGGACAGAAGAATCTGTCGCGATGAGCCTGTCGATCCGGGAAAATACGTTCCTGAACCCCGATGGTATTGGCCGCAAGCTGCTGAACATGCTGTCGCCGCGGGTCGAGGCCGAACAGGCCGCGATCATCGGAGCCGAGCTGGGCCTGTCCCCCAATGACCCGAGCCTCGCCATCGAGGCATTGTCGGGCGGCAACCAGCAGAAGGTCGTCATCGGCCGCTGGCTTGCCACCAACCGCAAGCTCCTGATTTGCGAAGACCCCACCGCGGGCGTGGATGTGGGCGCGAAGTCCGAGATTTACGCGCTGCTCAACCGTGCGCTTGGCGATGGTGTGGCCATCCTCATCATGTCCACCGATTTCGAAGAGATCGCCACGATCTGCCACCGCGCCATCGTCTTTAGCCAAGGTGCCATCGTCGACGAGTTGAGCGGCACGCGGCTGACAACCGAAAACCTGATCCAGTCCGCATCGGCGGGCAACATCACCACAGAAGGGGGCGGGGCCAGTGCAATCGCTTGAATCCAGTGCACTCGAGCCGACAAAGGCCGAACTCAAAGGTCTGACCATGGGCAAACGTCTGATGCGTTTCCTGCCGGTCTACGGCCTCGTGATTCTGACGGTGTTCCTGATCGGTCTGTTCTCGGTGCTGCTGCCCAACACGTTCCCGACGATGCTGAACCTGCGCTCGATCATCTCGGACAAGGCGATCATCGCGCTCTTGTCCCTCGGTGCGATGATCCCCATGGCGGCGGGTCGGATCGACCTGACGGTCGGGTACGGTATCGTATTGTGGCACATCCTGGCGATCAGCCTGCAAACGATGCTGGGCCTGCCCTGGCCGATGGCGGTGGCGATTGTGCTGCTCCTCGGTGCCATCACCGGGTTCCTCAACGGTCTGCTGGTTGAAGTGGCCAAGATCGACAGCTTCATCGCGACGCTGGGCACGGGCACTGTGCTATATGCGCTCGCACTCTGGCACACGGGCGGGCGGCAGATGGTCGGGCTGCTGCCGGACGGGTTCTATGCGCTCAACACCACCTTTGTGTTCGGGCTGCCCATCACCGCCTACTACCTGATCGTGATCACGGTCGTGATGTGGATCATCCTCGAATACACGCCTGTCGGGCGGTACCTTTACGCCATTGGTGCCAACCAGCGGGCCGCGCAACTGAACGGCATCCCCACCCGGAAATACGTGATCGGTGCGTTCGTCGCCTCCGGCACCATGACCGCACTGGCGGGTGTTCTGCTGGCGGCGAAACTGCGGATCGGTCAGGCGTCGGTGGGCCTTGAGTTCCTGCTGCCCGCGCTTGTGGGTGCCTTCCTCGGTTCCACCACGATCAAGCCCGGACGGGTCAATGTGTGGGGCACTGTGGTCGGTGTCGTGATCCTCGCCGTGGGTATTTCGGGCATTCAACAATTCGGTGGCTCCTTCTGGGTCGAGCCGCTGTTCAACGGAGTTACCCTGTTGGTTGCCATTGGCATCGCAGGCTACGCGCAGCGCAAAAAAGGTGCAGACAAGCGCTGACGCATCGAGTGCAGCCCAAAAAGTGGGAACCGGTTTTTGGACCAAGCTGCGCGACAAGGACGATACATGCAAAGGGAGGAAACCATGCAAAAACGGACATTCATGGCGGGGCTGCTCGCCACAACGATGATGGTCGCGGCGCCTGTGCTGGCGGCGGAGTGGGACGGGCCGACAACCGGACCCGCAGCAGCGACCGGCAAGTCGATTGTCGTCGTCGCCGGTGACCTGAAAAACGGCGGTATCCTGGGCGTGACGACAGGCGTCGAAGAAGCGGCGGCCAAGATCGGTTGGGACGTGCGCGTGCTGGATGGCGCGGGTTCCATTCAGGGCCGTACGGCTGCGATTGGTCAGGCGCTCGCGCTCAAGGCTGACGGGATCATCATCAACGGATTTGACGCCGTTGAACAGCAGGCCGCACTCGAAGGTGTGGTCGACGCAGGCGTGCCCATGGTGGCCTGGCATTCGGGGCCGAAGATCGGCTGTGATGCACCCGGCGGCATCTTTGCGAACGTCTCCACCGATGCGATGACCGTGTCCGAAGTGGCTGCCGAATGGGCCATCGACGACGCGAAGGCGCAGGGCGAGGAAATCGGCGTCGTGATCTTCACCGACTCGACCTACCAGATCGCCATCGACAAGGCCGACCGGCTGAAAGAGACGGTCGAGGCTGCAGGCGGCAAGGTGCTTGAATATGTGGACACACCGATTGCCGACACATCAACCCGCATGGGGCCACTGACCACATCGCTGCTGCAGAAATACGGCGAAAGCTGGACCCACGCACTGGCGATCAACGATCTCTACTTTGACTTCATGGGTCCATCGCTGGCGGCGGCGGGTCTCGCACCGGACGCCGGACCGCTGGCCGGTTCTGCCGGTGACGGATCCGAGGCCGCGTTCCAGCGCATCCGGTCGAATGGCTATCAGGCGATCACAGTGGCCGAACCGCTGAACCTGCAAGGCTGGCAACTCGTGGACGAGCTCAATCGCGCTATCCAGGGCGAGGCCTGCTCGGGCTACGTGACATCGCCTGCGCTGGTGACCCCCGAGGGTCTCGCCAAGCTGGGTGACAGCAACCAGTTCGACCCGGATATCCCCTACCGCGAAGCATACGCGGATATCTGGGGCAAGTAGTTCTCCCCCGCGGGGTCTGAACCGTTTCGGTTCGGCCCCGCACCGGAGCTAAACACGTGGGCGATCAACGCGCCCGCGCCACCCGTCCGACGGAGGACAGACTGATGGCTGATACACCTCTCGTGCAGATGCGCGGGATCACCAAACGCTTTGGCGGCGTCACTGCGCTGCTCAATGTGGACCTGAGCGCCTATGCGGGCGAAGTGCTGGCCATCGTCGGCGACAACGGCGCAGGCAAATCGACGCTGATCAAGGTCCTTACGGGCGTTTACCAACCGACCGAGGGCGACATCTTTATCGATGGCGAGCGGGTCGAGTTTTCGAACCATGCCGACGCGGCCAAGGCCGGAATTGACGCCGTGTACCAGACGCTCGCGCTTGCGGATCACCTCGATCCTGCAGCCAACATGTTTCTGGGGAATGAGCTGACGACGAAGTTCATGGGGATCACCGTCCTCGACAACAAGAAGATGCGGTCGGAAACCGAGAGGGTTCTGATGGAGCGTCTTGGCGTGCGCCTGAAGTCGCTGGATGCGCCCACCGACAGCCTGTCGGGCGGCCAGCGACAGGCGGTGGCCATCGCGCGCGCCGTCTATCACGAGGGCCTGCGTGTGTTGGTGATGGACGAACCGACCGCCGCGCTCGGTCCGCAGGAGACGGCGCGCACGCTGAAATTGATCAAATCGTTGAAAGAACAGGGGCTCGCCGTGATCCTGATCAGCCACTCGCTGGATGACGTGTTCGAAGTGGCCGACCGTGTGCATGTGCAGCGCCGTGGCCAATGCGTCGGCGTGGCGCTGACCGCCGAAAGCTCAACCCAGGAAGTGCTGGGCATGATCGTTGGTGCCAAGGAGGACGCCGCATGAACACCGCCGTGGACCCGAACTACAAGCCTCCGCTGAGCGAACGGCTTGAGCCATACATGGCCGTCATTGCGCCAATGGCGATGATTGCCGCCATCTTTGCCTTCATGGCCGTGGCTTCGCCGGACCGGTTCTACCGGGTGAGCAATCTGGAACTGATCCTGCAGGACGCCGCCCTTTATATGCCGATGGCCATGGCCATGACCTTTGTCATCACGCAGCGCGGGATCGACCTGTCGGTCGGATCGGTGGCGGTGCTGTCCGCGATCATCATGGCGTTTCTGGTCAAGCAATACGGGTTTTCGATTTATGTCGGCATCCCGATTGCGCTGACCATCGGCGCGCTTCTGGGTCTGATCAACGGGCTTGTCATCACGCGGTTCAACGTGCCGGATCTGATCGGCACGCTGGCGATGGACCTTGTCTACAAGGGCCTTGCGCTGCTGTTGGCCAAGGGGCTGGTGCTGGCGCGTTTTCCCGACATCCTGACCGAGATGGGGCGCGGGCAGACCCCGTTCTTTATCCCGACACCGGCGGTGATCGGGATGCTGACCATGGTCGCGGGCTACTATATCCTGCAACGGACGCATTTTGGCCGATACACGGTCGCGATTGGTTCCAGCCCTGAATCGGCGGAACTGACAGGGATCGGGGTCAAGCGCCACAAGGTCTACGCCTACGTATTGTGCGGGGCCTGCGCGGCGCTGGCGGGTCTGATGCTGACCGGCAAGCAGAACGCCATTCAGGCGACCATGGCGCCGTTCTTCAACCTGCACGTCATCGCGGCGGTTGTTGTGGGCGGCACGTCGCTCTTTGGCGGGCGCGCCTCGATCATCGGATCGTTCTCGGGCGTGCTGCTGCTGGCCATGATGCTGAACGCGCTTGTCACGCTGCGGATCGAGTTTTTCTGGCAGCCGGTGGCATCGGGTTTCGTGATCATCAGTTCGGTCGCCCTCTATGCCTGGATCCAGAAGAAAGACCGCGATGGTGCGGGTGGCTGGTTTGCCGATCTCAGAACGACGGAAGGTCAGAAAACAGTGCGGTTTGCCGCGCTGATAATTGGCACCCTGATTGCGCTACTGGCAATCGGTGGTGTCTTTGCCGGGGACACCGCACCAAGCGGGTAAGACGGCATCTGCGGGGTGGCCGGGCCGGGGGTGCAGCCCCGGCCACGGCCGATGGCCCCGCTCTCATTGCAAAGGGAGGAACCAAGATGAGACTTTTAGCAACTACAGCCCTTGTGGCAACTGCGATGGCCGGAATGGCGATGGCCGATGGTCATGCGACCCTGCCGCTGAAGGAACTGCCCGACATCGCCGACCGCGATTACTGGGTGCCTGACGAGGTCAACGCCGAGGGCAAGCTGGAAGCGATGCAGGCCGTCGTCGGCAGTGAAGCGGTAAAGTTCAGTGGCACGCAGGACGGACCGATCCAGATCGCGCTGATCTACCCGTCGTCCGACACCTCGGACTTCTGGGCGCGCAACTATCTGGCCATGACAAAGCGGCTGGACCAGTTGGGCATCGAGTACGAGACGACCGAGTTCGCGTCGCGTCAGATCGAACACTCGCTGCAGACGACTTACGCAAACCAGGTGGTGCTGGACAAGGACATCTACGACTACGTTGTCTTTGGCCCGTCCGAACTGGCCATTCAGGCTGACAACATCTCGAAACTGGCGGCGGAAACGGATGACCTGACGACCTATGTCTGGGCGTTCCACACGCCGCTCAAGGAGCTTGAAAATCAGCCCGCTGCTTGGTTCGACTTTTCGTCGGCCGCCGGTGCCCTGACCATGTGCGACTACATGATCGAACGTCTTGGGACCGGTGTGACCATGGCGATGAACCGGGGTATTCCGGGCATTACCGACAACCAGCGTTCGGGTGATTTCAAGGCGTGCGTCGAGGAAAAGGCCGGCTGGAACACCGTGTACGAACACTACGGTGAGTATCAGCGCGAGGGCGGCTTTGCCGGTACGTCGCTGATCCTGCAATCCTACCCCGAGGCCAAGATCATCCACAACGCGAACACCGCGATGGCGATGGGTTCGGTTGAGGCACAGGTGGCCGTCGGCAAGGAGAAAGAGATTTTCTCGACCGGTTGGGGCGGCACGGGTCTGGAACTGGACGCCATCCGTCGCGGTGAGCTTGACGCCACACCCATGCGTATGGGCGATGACGTCGGCGCCGCCACAGCCGAAGCGATCAAGGCCGATCTTGAAGGGCGCGCGGACGAGTTGCCGTTTGTCTTCCTTGGCCGGATCACGGTGGCACATGACCAGATGAGCGCCGACGAGATCGATGCGCTGGAACAGGAAGCCTTCCGCTTCTCCGGTGTGGGCGCGCTCGACCGCTAAGCGCCACGGCAAAAGCAATGGAAAAGGCGCCGCACTCCGGCGCCTTTTTCCGTTCCGATGTTGGTGAGGCGTCGATCAACGTAAGCAATGCTGCCCCGTTCATCGTGGATGATTCAATCATTGCCAACAAATTCAAACGGACTGGCGAACAGGCCGCTTGTGCTGACTACCGAAGGGCAGAGCCGTTGCGCTGACAGCGATGTCGAGCGCAGATTAGGTATTCTTACCGATTACAGCGGAAAAAATAGATTATTTATCAGAGTGATAGCCTGATCCGAGAAATTTTTCTGCCGTGTGTGTCGATCAGGGCAATGCCCGACCGTCGTGTGGGTGAAGCGGCAATCATGCCCTTCGCCCAAACGAGGAGACTGTGAGATGAACCTTATTGCCATTTCGGCTTACGCCGTTGCGGGCCTTGCCGCGCTGAGCGTTGCCACACTTGCCTTGCCGCGTCACGTGAGCGTCGAGCGCGTGGCCGTGCTTGAGGCTGCACCCGAACAGATCATCGCGCTGGCCGCATCGAATGCGGGGTTCCAACGCTTCAATCCCTACACGTCACAAGATCCGGACCTGAAGATTGACCTGTTTGGCCCGGTGAGTGGTGTCGGTTCGGGCTTTGCCTTTGACGGCAAGGATGGCACCGGCCGTCAGACGGTGGCGGCCGTATCGGTCAGCGAGGTTGTCTACAACATCGACCTCGGTGCCCTGGGCCGGCCCACGCAGTCCATCGCGACCGTGGCAACGGACGCGGGCACCGAAGTGACGTGGCGTGTTGACAGCGATACAGGCTACAACCCGGTCTTTCGTGTCTTTGGTGTGTTCATGGACCGTATGATGGGCCCGACCTTCGAGCTGGGTCTTGAGAATCTTGCCAAGGCAACCGCTTAATCCAACCCAAACCACGCCAAAGGACGACATCAGATGCGTTATACATTCCTGCTCTATTCAGATCCCGCCGACTTTGCCCACATGACGCCCGATGACTGGGCCAGGGAAAAAGAGGTCTACGGCGCTTATATCGGGGCCTTGCAGGAGGCGGGCGTGTTCATCGACACCGACTGGCTGCACCCGGCCGACACGGCGACCACGGTCACGCTCAAGGATGGGGAGACGCGCGTGCAGGACGGCCCTTATGCCGAAACGCGCGAAAGCCTGGGTGGCTTTTTTGCCATCGACGTGCCGGACCTAGATGCAGCGCTTGCCTGGGCAAAGAAATGTCCGGCCGCGCGGCACGGCAAGGTCGAAATCCGTTCCTCTGCGATGACGGACGGTTGACAGCTTTGAGCCCCAAGGCGCGGGCCGAGGATGTGGCCCGCGCTGCATACGGAAAACTGATTGCGATGCTGGCCAGCGGGTCAGGCGACATCGCGGCCGCAGAAGATGCGTTGGCGGATGCCTTTGTTGCCGCGCTCTCAACCTGGCCCGCGCGGGGCGTGCCCGACCGGCCCGAAGCGTGGTTGCTGACCGTGGCGCGCAACAGGCGCAGGGATCGCGCGCGCAAGGATGCGCGGCTGGTGATAACGGATGAGGTGCCGGATATGGCCGATCTGTCAGCTGTCGAGACCGAAAACGCCCTGGACGAACGGCTGAAGCTGCTCTTTGTCTGTGCCCATCCTGCGATTGATGCAGGCATCCGCACACCGCTGATGCTGCAGACCGTCCTGGGGCTCGAAGCCGATCAGATTGCGCGGGCGTTTCTCGTATCGCCAACGGCCATGGCCCAGCGTCTGGTGCGGGCCAAGCGCAAGATCAAGTCGGCTGGCATCCCCTTTGTTGTGCCTGCGGCGGACATGTATCCGGAACGGATGGGCGCCGTGCTCGAGGCGGTGTATGGCGCCTACGCTGTCGATTGGCTGGACGGGGCAGGGGACCTGTCGCATGAGGCGTTCTTTCTGTCGACGATCCTTGCTGATCTTGCGCCGGAACATGCAGAAACGCTTGGTCTGACGGCGCTTATCGGATTTATCGAGGCGCGCCGCGATGCGCGGATCGACGACCGCGTTCTTGTGCCGGTGCCCGAACAAGACACATCGCGATGGGACCAGCGGATGATCGACCGGTCGGCCTCGCTGCTGACACGGGCGGCGGACATGGGCCAGACCGGGCGTTTTCAGCTGGAGGCGGCGATACAGTCCGTGCACGCCGCACGCGTCGTCACGGGGCGCACCGACTGGCGTGCGCTGTCGCAGCTATATACCGGGTTGATGCAGTTTCACCCGACGATAGCGGCGGCGGTGGGGCGCGCCGCGGCGGTCGCTGAGGATGCAGGCCCTGCCGAAGGGTTGCGAATGCTCGACCGGATCAGCTTTGCGCCACTCGACCAATACCAGCCCGCCCATGCTGTTCGTGCCCATTGCCTTGCCAGTCTCGGACGGATTGCAGAGGCGGCTGAAGCCTACGCCAAGGCGATTTCGCTGTGCACCGATGCCCCGTCGCGGCGCTGGCTGGAGCGCAAACAGGCAGACTTGCAATCGCGGATGTCCTGAAAACGAGGGGTGAATGCTGAAGGTGAGGTCGGGCTTTTAGCGTTTCCGGTTCGTACGGTTTTGGTGTTTGCATGGGCACTGACATGACTGCGACCCGCAAATCCTTTACCGACGGCACGCACCGCACGCTGTCCCCGGCCCGGACACTTGCCAACGTGCGCCCGCATCTGGCCGCGATGGGTATCACGCGGGTGGCCAATGTCACCGGCCTCGACCGGATTGGCGTTCCTGTCGTCAACGCATACCGGCCCAATTCCCGATCCCTGTCCGTGTCGCAGGGCAAGGGCCTGAGCCTTGATGCGGCCAAGGCCTCGGCGGTGATGGAAGCGATCGAGGGGTATCACGCAGAAGAGATCGATCTGCCCGTGGTCGCAGGCACCCGGGACGAGATGGCGGCGCACCACCGGGTCATTGATACCGCTGGACTGGCCTATCTGCGCGGCACGGCGTTTGCGGCGCACCGGCCCCTGCACTGGATCGAAGGCCGCGACCTGATCTCTGGCGCGCCGGTGTGGCTGCCCGCAGAGCTTGTGCACACCGACTATACCCTGCCGCGCAGGCCCAATGCCGGGTGTTTTGTCGCCAGCACCAACGGGCTTGCCTCGGGCAACCACAGGCTGGAGGCGATTGTGCACGGCATCTGCGAGGTGATCGAACGTGACGCGCACACGCTGTGGGAGCAGTTGCCCGACGCTCGCAAAGCCGCGACATGGGTGGATCTGGACAGCGTGACCGACAGCGATTGCCGGCAGGTGATCGGCGCGCTCGATGCTGCAGGTATGGCCGCAGGTGTCTGGGACATGACCAGCGACGTAGGCGTTGCCACCTTTCATTGCCTGATCACCGACGAACGGGATCCGACCGGGCATTCGGGTGGCGGCGCGGGCACGCACCTCAGCCGGGATGTCGCCCTGTTGCGGGCGCTGACCGAGGCGGTGCAGGTGCGCACAAACTACATCACTGGCGCGCGGGACGATTTGCGGCACGACGAATACACGACCGCAGGAATCGCCCGAAAGAACCGCTATGCACAGGATCTGATGGCAGCCGTCTGCGCGCAGCCGGTGCCGTATGCTGATGTGCCATCGCAGGTGAGCGAAACCCTGGACGCGGATCTGGACCAGCTGTTGCAGCAGTTGGCCCGCGTCGGGGTGCGCGAGGTGATCGACGTCGACCTGACCAAACCTGCCTTTGGCATTCCGGTGCACCGCATCGTCATTCCCGGCCTCGAAGGGCCGCATGATCATGACGACTATTGCCCAGGGACGCGGGCACGGCGGCAGAGGGCAATCGCGTCATGATCTGCGTGTTTGCTGGCCCCACCATTGCCGCGACCGAGATACGGGATGCGCTGCCGGGCGCGGAGGTGCGACCACCGGCGCGCGCGGGGGACATCCACGCCGCCTGCCGCGAGGGCGCCACGGCCATTGGGTTGATTGACGGCTTTTTCGATGGCGTCCCGTCGGTCTGGCACAAGGAAATCCTGTGGGCGCTCGATCAGGGCATCGCGGTCTACGGCGCGTCCAGCATGGGGGCGCTGCGGGCGGCAGAACTCCATGTCTTCGGGATGGTGGGGATTGGCGCGATCTTTGAGGCCTATCGCGACGGTATATATGAGGACGACGACGAGGTGGCGCTGCGCCATGGTCCCGCCGATCTCAACTATGTCCCGCTGTCAGAGCCGATGGTGAATATCCGCGCGACACTGCATCGGGCCACTGCCGAAGGGATCGTGGAGGCGGGCACCGCAACATATGTGACCGCAAAGGCCAAAAGCCTGCATTTCCCGGAGCGGTCGTGGGGACGTGTACTCGAGGGCGCACCCGGAGACGTGGCGGCGTTCCGTGTATGGTTGCCAACGGGTGCGGTGGATCAAAAGCGCCGGGACGCGGTTGAGATGCTGGCGGCCATGGGAAACCGCACGCGCCCTGCGACCCCTGTTGATTTCAAATTCCAGCACACCGCGATGTGGGAGACGTTGACGCGTTCGCTGGCTCCGGCGGTGCCGGATATGGTGCAAGACCTGATCCTCGATCATCTGCGCCGTGATCCGGTCGCGTATCAGGCCCTGCGCGCGCGTGCCGGTGCGCTGCTGGTCAAACAGCATGGTGTGGACATCCTCGAACGCGATGTGGCACGCGCTTTGACCCGATTCCGGGCGCAGCAGAAACTCTATACCGCGCAGGCGCTGGACAACTGGCTGGCGGCGCATGGTCAGGACCTTGTCGGGTTGCAGGATCAGTTGGCAGGCGACCTGCGCCTGACGGCAACGATTGCGCACCATCCGGATGCGTTTCGGGCGGCCGTGATGGCCTGCCTGCAGGGTGATGGGACATATCAGACACTGGCCCGTGAAGCGCGGCAGCACGCGGCCGCGCTGGAACGCGTGGATGACCCACAGGACGCCGACCTCGCACCGCCCGACCTGCTGAACTGGTATTTCGAGACGTATTGCGGGCGTCCCGTCCCGGATGATCTGGATGGGTTTGTCGCACACTGCGATTTTCCCGATCACGCGGCTTTCGAACAAATGATGGTGCGCGCTCATGTCTTGTGGCATCACGACACAGAGCAGACGCGGTAGGGGGTGCACGCGTGGCCTATGTAGAAACCGAATATACGGGCGGCACGCGCTTTCGCCTGTTTCCGCAGTTGCCCACGCTCGAACAACAGCAAGCGCCGGAAACGGTCTGGGTGTCCTCGCCCGCCGGGACGGTGAGGCCCGGCCCTTCGGACCACCGCATGTATGTGATCGACCCGGTGGGCAAGGAACGCGCGTACGGCTACTACCCGGGGCCGGGTGGCGCGACCTTTCACTATCGCCCGCCGTGGCAAGGACCGCTTTTGCCTGAAGCGCGGCCCGACCCCGAAGGGCATTTCGATCACCTCGACCCGGGCACCTATCAGTTCGAACAGGCCCACGCCTTTGGCGCCATCCGCTTTACCATGGATATCTGGGAACGGTATTTCGAACGCCGGCTCGAATTTCACTTTCGCGATCACTACGACCGGCTCGAGATCACGTTTCTGCGCGGGCTCGACAATGCCTTTGCCGGGTTTGGCTCGATCGAGATCGGTTCCTACACGCTGGATACGGGCGAACTGGTCGAATTCGGCCTCAGCTTCGACATTCTGTCGCACGAGTTCGGACATCTGATCATATACAACGAGATCGGATTGCCGGGGAAAGTCGAGGTGGACGGCGAGTATTTCGGGTTCCACGAGTCTGCGGCTGACATGGTGGCCCTGATCTCGCTCTTGCATTTTGACAGCGCGCTGGTGGGGTTGCTCGAGGCCAGCAGCGGAAACCTTTATTCCTTCAACCGGTTGAACCGGTTCGGCGAGGTGTCGGACAACGGTCAGTTGCGGTCGGCATCGAACGAAGTCACGCTTTACGACTTTGCAGACGGATGGGTGTATGAACACGATCTGAGCCAGGTTCTGACCGGTGCGCTTTTTGATGTCTGGGTCGACATCTTCCATGAAAACCTGCTGCGTGACGGGTTGATCTCGGGCGCGCTGGAGGATTTGTCGGACAGGCTCGAAGGGGATCCCGCGTATCAGGCCATCGTTCAGCCACTGTTCGACGAAGCCTACGCGCGCAATCCGGGTGGGTTTGCAGACGCGCTGATTGCCTCACGTGACTATATGGGGTTTGCGATGGCCGGGATCTGGGATCGCCTGTCCATCGAGACGCTGGATTACGCGGACGTCTACCGGACGTTCCTCGAGGTGGATCAGGCCATGACAGGTGGCCGACACCACCGCATCATCCGCCTGAACATGGAACGGCGCGGCATCGGGGTGATCAGCGCAGGCCCGCGCCTGTCACCGCCCGATGAAAAAAGCCACGCCTTCTCTGATCGCACCGCCGTCCCGGAGGACGGCCAGCACCGCTGTGCCCGTCATCTGCCCTATTCCATCCGCCGCGAAATCGCGCAGACGCGGTAACAGCCCCGCATCATTCAAGGAAATAGCTGACAGTGTGTCTGCGACTGTGCCATAGATGCCAGTGGGGGCGGGTCTGGAAAGACCTGCCGGTGTCGTGGGAGGACACGGGATATGGGTGACAGACTCGTCAATTTTTCAACAATTCTGCTTTTTGGCCGCGAGCTTGAGGACATTGTCTACAAGGCGGCTGGGGATGACGGCGGGTCTTCCTTGCCGCAGGCCGGCAACGTCGCACCGAAAACCAAAAAGCCGAAACCGGCCGACAAGAACGACTTCGTCGACGCGCAACTGGCAGCTTCGGGCGCCCGGTTCGCGCGCATCTTCGGTTTCAGCTTCGAAGGGCATTACTACGATCTGGCACGGCCGCAGATTTTTCTGGTGCACGGCGATGGCGCCCCGGCGGAAGATCAGCAAGCCGTGGCCAAGCGCGGTCGCGGCAGCGTCGATCAGGCCGGTCTGGCCCGCCGCAACGTGAAATTCGCCGATGACCTCATGGTCTGGGCCTATGACAAGTCGGATTTCTCGATCCGTCTGGACCCGGAAATCGGCCCGCTGGACCAGATCCTGCTGGAGGCTGAATTGGCGCAAGACAGCGGTGGCGGTTATTCGGGCGGCAAAGCCTATAGCGGTGGCAAGGCCTATTCCGGCGGCAAGGCGTACTCGGGGGGCAAAGCCTATTCCGGTGGCAAGGCGTATAGCGGCGGCGACTAGGCGTCCGCGTCCGCACCGGTCACGAAACGCATGTGAATCTTGGTGTCGTCCTCGGATCTTCTGCGAAACCCGAGGCGACGGTACAAGGCCTGGGCCTGATTGCCCTTGACCAGTGACAGACTGACATTCCGGCCCTGCGCCTCGGCTTCGTCAATGATGCGGTTGATCAAGGCCGTGCCGATACCTTGTCCGCGCACCTCTTCGACCAGATGCAACTGGTCCAGACACAGCTCGGTTCGGGTTTGTGACACCTGAAACCAACCCACATCCCGGCCATCCATGGTCACGAACTTGATCTCGTCCGGGATGAAATAGCCGCGAAAGGCGCACTCGATCTCTGCGGGGTCCCAGGCGTCCAGAGCCGTGAGAAGCGGTTGCATCGAACTGAGGTATAGCTGCCGCGCAAAACCAAAGTCGGCTTCCGTGGCGGGCCTGAGTTCAAACGTCGGTGGGGTGCTCGCGTCCATCATCGGTTCGGTTATTGCAGCCCGGCCTTGCGCAACCCCTCGATCAGCTTGTCACGGGGGCCCGGGTTGCGGTCGGGGGGAACGGTTTCCCAGTGTTTGAGGGTAAACTCCGGGTGCGTTTCGAGGATCTGCGCGGCATGCCTGTGCGCCTCGTCCATCCGGCCCAGCAACGCATTGCTGGCGGTGAGCATCCGGTAGGCTTCGGTCTTGTCGCGCATCTGGTTCAGGGTTCGAATGGCTTGTTCGTAATCTTCCATGTCGAAATAGGCCTCGCCGAGGTGCCACAGGTACCAGTCCGGGTAAAACGGGTTCAGGCGCATGGCGCGTTCGATCAGTTCGACCGCGCGCTTGGGATCACCGTAGACGCTGACTGAATGGCCTGTCTCGGCCAGAATGTCGGCATCATTCGGGTTCAACTGCACGGCACGTTCATAGGCGGCAAGCGACTCGTCATAGCGCCGCTTGTAGAGATTGGCGTTGCCAAGGGCGGCGTGCCCGCGCGCGTCGTCCGGGTCCAGATGCAAGGCGGTTTCGGCCTTGCGAATGGCGTCGTTCAACGCGTCATCCGGGTGGTCGGCCCAGTCAAACCGCCAGGCGTCATTCGAGGTGCGCGAAATGCTGGTGTAGGAGATGGCATAGTCCGGGTCGATCATCGAGGCCTGCTCGAACAGCCGCCGTGCGTGCAGGTTCAACTCGCGCCGCGGCTGCTTGTAGACCTCGCGCCCGCGCAGAATCAAACCATAGGCCTGCAAGTCGGAGGGCGCCGCGCGCTGTTGCCGCTGGCGCTCGGCCTTGTCGATCTTGACCGACAGGCAGGACGCGATGACGGCAGTGATTTCGTCCTGAAAGGCGAAGACGTCCTCCATGCTGCCGTTGAACTTTTCCGCCCAAACGGAGCGGCCCGTCTCGGCCTCTACCAACTGGATCTGGACACGCACCTGGTCTGCGGCGCGTTGAAAGCCGCCAGTGGTCAGGTACCGCACACCCAGTTTCCGGCCGATCTCCTGAATGGGGGTCCGACCGGTTTCAAACAGGCCAGACGACTGGTGTGCAATGACATGCAGGTTGTTGAAACGCGTGAGGTTCGAAATGATGTCACCCGCCACGCCGTTGCACAGGTGGGTGTTTTGCAACTCGCCCGACATGTTGTCGAGCGGCAGCACGGCGATGGAGTTGTCGGGCACGTCCTGCCGCATGGCAACCCGTTCGATGATGGCGGGCGCTTCGGCGGCGATCTGAGCCGACGCGCCGCCCGGCTCGATCTCAAACACCTCGATCGCCTCATCGATATTTTTCAGCTCCGGTGTCCCGAGGGACGTCAAAGGCAGGTCGACCGTGTCGCGCGCAACCTCGGAAACGGCTTGGGACACGCAGATGGCCCCAGGTTTGGCCAGGGTCTGAAGGCGCGCCGCGACGTTGATCGCATGCCCGTGCAGGCCAAAGTGCCCTTCGCGCACCTCGCCGAGATTGATACCGATGCGGAACGCAATCGGATCGGAACCGGAATTCCAGACACTGTCGTTGAGGAACTCCTTTTGCATGGCGACGGCAAAGTTCACGCAATTCGCGGGGCTGTCAAAAAGGGCCAGCACACCGTCGCCTGCAATATTCTTGATGGAACCACCGTAATCGGTGGTCAGTTGCCGGATCAGGTTGATGGCGTGCGACACCCGTTCCGAGGTTTCGGCCTCGGCCCGGCTCATCAGTTTGGAATAGCCGAATATGTCGGCAACCAGTATGGCGGTTTGCCCGTAATGTGTGACGTTCGTCGATTCCACCGAGTTTCCAATCCTGCCGTCATCCCCAAAACCGGCACTGTATTGTTCCTAGTCGTTTACAGGATTTCTGAACAGGGGCTTTGTTGACGGGAGGCGGTCGAAGATCGCGCCGCGCGGATGATGGTGCGGGTGCCCTTGCGGATGCGCGCAAGACACCCCCTGTCGGTGTGTTCATGACACGTCGACCGCTTCGGTGAGACAAAGGCTTTGGATCGGATTTCAGGGTTCAGAGTGCGGTGCAACAATGGTCCAGGCACTGCCGCCTGCTTACCTGATTGTCCCGTCCGCGATCCAGGCGTCGAATATTTCGAGCGCCTTTTCCGCGAACGCCTCATCGTTGATGTGACAGTCAAGTTCGGTGAAGCCGATCGGGTCCGTCATTTGCAAGCGCATCTCGTCGCAAAAAGCGGCAAAGGCCTGCGGGTCATGCGCTTCGCCTCCGGGCCTGTCCCATTCCTCGATCCCGCCGTTGGTCAGGATGACGTGGGCGGGCGATTGCGATGCCTTGAGGCGTTTGGCGATTTCCCGCGCGGTTTCGCGCCGTTCCTGCGCGTTCAGACCGGATGACTTGATCAGTCGATTGTGGGCGTGGAACGGACGGTCCAGATACTGGTCAGGAATGTCCTGCCACCCGGCAAAGTCAATGAGGTCAAGGCACCCCGGTGCCACGATCTGCGGAATGCCCGCGCGGCCCGCGTTCAGCATCCGGTCTTCGCCACCGTTGACGACGGACCCTGCAAGCAGATTGCCCAACTCGGGCAAGGCAAAGTCCATCACGCAGGCAAAGCCGCCTTCGCGCGCGATGCTCTCATAGGCCATGCCGCCCATGCCGGTCGCGTGGAAAATCGCAACCTCGAAGCCGCGGCTTTCCAGCGCGGGTTTCAGATACTTCATGTACCTGAGACAGGAGGACCCCAGCGACGTCATGCCCACCGTTGGCGTGTCACCCGCGGGCGGCTCGACCGCGCGGGCGGCCCCGAGAACAGCACCGGCGGCCTGCGACAGCGACGACTTGCAGACCGAATTCAGCCCGTAGAGCCCGCCCGCCCAGAGGATCATCTGGATATCCGCTGACAACCTCTGCGGCGCGATCAGAGGCGAAAAGGCGACCGTAGACACCACATATTTCGGCACGCCCAGCGGCAGGGCCTGACAGATGTCCAGCGCCGCGTCCGTGCCCATCGTTCCGCCAAGGATCACCACGCCGTCAATCTTGCCGGTGTCCAGCAGCTTGCGCGCCAGGGCGCTGGCACCTTTTGCCATGATCTGCATGGCGGTGTTTTCATCGCCGCTGTCGATAGCGGCCTGAATGGAACTGCCACCCGCCGCGGCCACATCATGTTTCGAATAGTCCGTCGGTTTCTCGGGATCGCCGAGAACGGATATATCCATGCTGAGCGCGCCACCCCGCATCGCGTGAATACGCTCGACCATATACGCCAGTTCGTCGTTTTTCGTGTCGTAGGTTCCGACTACAAGGATGGTCTTGTCCGCCATCTCGCGTTCCTCCCTGTGCGCGCCTAGCCGCGCATGATTTCACCCGTCGGTTCATAAAACGGATCCAGTTGCGCCTTGATCGGAAACATCTTCCCCGCGATCTGAACCTCAAAGCCGCCTTCCTCGATCCAGGGCTTTGACGCGCCGCCTTCGGTTTTGATCGTGGCGAGGCCTACCGGCGCCGATCCGGCGTTTGACATGCGCCATCATTGCCAGACCCCGATCGCGCAATCAATTTCATTGACCTGACGAGGAACAGAGTGACCTTGCGCGGTTGCTGACGCTGACCCTCTGTCCAACCTAGACCGGAGCGGGTCAGGGAGGCGTGAGATCTGTCGCCTCAGGCCAATGCCAAAACCC
>CAZRUV010000061.1:0-19687 GCA_964603315.1 uncultured Rhodobacterales bacterium | reverse complement strand
CAGGGCTAGCCCGCTGGTTGCGATGAGGATATGCGCGGGCTGCGGGTCGAGGGCCATCAGCACCTCGATCGTGGGGATAAAGTCATCGGCGACGGGGCAGCAGATGCAACCGTTTGCCAGTTCCATGATGTTTTCGGCCGGGCAGTCGGGGATCGCGCAGGATTTCAGGATCTCGCCATCCACGCCCACATCGCCAAACTCGTTGACCACCACGGCGAGGCGTTTGCCCTGCGGGTTCTGCATCAGGTGGCGCACAAGGGTCGTCTTGCCCGAGCCGAGAAAGCCGGTGATGACGGTGACGGGGACTTTGTTCAGGTTGGCCATCTCAGAACTCCTGTGGCGGGATGCGGGCGATGCAGTTTTTGCGGAAATGTTCGGGGCGTTCGCGCCATGGCACCAGACCGTCTGTCGTGGCGGCATATTTGCCGATGCCTTCCACCACCATGTCGGCGTCGCGACCTTCCATCAGGTTGCCATAGACGTAGGTCCAGCGGTGCGGCCCGCCGCGTACGGCGACCGAACAGCCCGAGGAACAGTTGGACAGGCATTCAACGGCCCTCAGCGTGACCCCTTCGGGCATCGTGCGGTCTGCCAACTGGGCGTGGAGCGCCGCGCCGGGGCGCGTGCCGCCTTCGGGGATGTCCATTTCGCGGCGGCATTTGACGCACACGAGCAGTTCAACGGGGGGCAAGTCAGCCATGGTCAGTTCCTGTCGGGGGACGGCATGGCAGATGACGGGCGGCGGATGCCGTATTGTCCCGACACCCGGCACACCCCGTCCGGTTTCGTCTTTCGCGGCTGGCAGGTCTCCCGGCTTGCGGATCTCGCGCATTTCGCGCTTCGGGCTCCTGCCTTCCCGGCCATCGGCCAGTGGCGTGAGGCACCCTTTCCGGTCACGGTCGCGGGGGCGGCTGCGTTTGCACGATTTTTCGTCGAAAAATCGTGCGCGGCATTCCCTTTTCACCTGCTTGCGCAGGCACCAGCCGGACTGTAGTGCGGCCCGCCGCGCACGGAGTCAAGCGCGTTTGACATCGTTGCCGCCACGGCGTTCCCTGAAGGTGTCGCGCAGAAGGAGTGAAATGTCGTGCAGCCGGTCGTTGTCTGGGACTTTGACGGGGTGTTGAACACCAACATCGTGGACGGCCGCTTTGTCTGGGCGGATCAACTCGCCGAGGACTGGGGTGTGGATCGGCACGACCTCGCGGCGCATGTTTTTGCGCCAGACAACATTGGCCGGATCATGCGCGGCCAGCTTGATTTGCGCGACGCTGTGCTGGCGTGGCGGGATGCGGCGGGGCATGATTTCGGTCCCGATGCCTTTCTGCGTTACTGGTTCGACAAGGACGCGCATCCCGACGCTGAAACTATTTCGCAACTGGACCGGGCCGGGCTGCGCCACGTGATCGGTACCAACAATGAGAGGCGGCGCGCGGCTTATATCGAGACCGAGATGGGCTTGGGCGCACGGGTCGAACAGCTCTTTGCTTCGGGTCGCATGGGATGCGCCAAGCCGGACGCCGCCTATTTCGCACCGATCGAGGCGTGGAGCGGTGCAAAGCTGCACGCCCTCATCGATGACACGGCACGCAACATCGCGGCGGCCGCGGCGCGAGGCTGGCGCGTCTTTCACTTCACCGATGACACCCGCGCCGGATTGCCTGCCTTCCTCGACAGCCTGACGTGACCTCTGGCGCAAGCGCGCATTCCGTGGCACCAACCCGGGCAGCAGCCGGAGGACCGCATGAACGAGATCAACGAACGCCACAATGCCAAGATGAAGAAGATCAAGGCAGCGCGCGACAAGATGATGGAGACCAAGACCGAAAGGAAAGGTCTGATCATGGTCCACACGGGCCCCGGCAAGGGCAAGTCTTCGTCGGGTTTCGGCATGATCATGCGTTGCATATCGCACGGTATGCCGTGCGCGGTGGTTCAGTTCATCAAGGGAAACTGGGAGACCGGGGAAAAGACGTTCCTGCGGACACGATTTGCCGATGAATGCCGGTTTTTTGTGTCCGGCGAGGGCTTTACCTGGGAAACGCAGGATCGTGAACGCGACATTGCCGCTGCGCAGAACGGCTGGCGCATCGCCAAAGAACAGATCCTTGACCCCGAGATCGCGTTCGTCCTGCTTGACGAGATCAATATCGCGCTGCGCTATGACTATCTGGATATCGACGAGGTGGTTGATTTTCTTATGACGCAAAAGCCCGAGATGACCCATGTCGTCCTGACCGGGCGCAACGCGAAACCCGAACTGATCGAAGCGGCGGACCTCGTGACGGAAATGACGCTTGTCAAGCACCCGTTCAAGGACTTGGGCGTCAAGGCGCAAAAGGGCGTGGAGTTCTGAGGTGATCATCGGCCACCTGCCAGCGGGATATCTGATTGCGCGCGGGCTTGACCGGAGCTTTGACCGCGATCCGGTGATCTGGTGGGGCATCCTCATCGGATCGGTGGCGCCCGATCTGGATATGTTCTGGTTCTATGTCGTGGATGGCGGCACGGTCCATCATCACACCTACCTCACCCATGATCCGACGCTGTGGGCCGGTGTGCTGCTTGCAGGTTTTGTTCTATCGTCGCGCGCCTTGATCGGATGCGGCATCGGCACACTGTTGCACATGTCACTCGATACCATCGCGGGCGCCATCAGTTGGGGCTTTGGGGACTGGTCCTTTTCCGGGCCGCTGATCGTTGTGCCGGCAACACAGGATCATTGGATCCTGTCCTTTGTTCTTCACTGGACGTTTTTGGGGGATGTGTTGCTGGTGGTGCTGGCTTTGGTGACGCTTGTCCGCGCGCGGCGAAAGGTATCAGACGTCGAACACTGAGGTTCGGACGCGTCAAAGAGGCACATCCGCAAAAGTCGTGCGCAAGGACCCGTCGGCATGCGGCTCGCGCAGGGAACCAATCCGGGGGGGGGCGGACGGCGTCGCACCCTCAGCGGCGCTGCGAGGCCGTTCAGCTTCCGCCCATCAGGCCGAAGGCCTGCAAATCAAGGGCGCTGGCCGCGACGGGCACGATGACGGCCAAGCCGAGCAAGATCAGTGTTTTGCGCATACGTGCCTTGGCGGCCTTTTTGCGACGCTCGGGCGTGTTCGTGAAATCCAGCATGGGCTTTCCGTTCTTTCCGATTGATGCGATGACGGCGAGGCTACCCGGCAATCCGGGCATCGTTGCGCAGTAAAAGAGACGATTTCATGGCCCGCGCCCTCATGCTCCAAGGCACCGGTTCCAATGTCGGCAAGTCGATGTTGGTTGCCGGGCTGTGCCGGGCCGCCCGGCGTCGCGGCCTGTCCGTGGCGCCGTTCAAGCCGCAAAACATGTCCAACAATGCCGCCGTGACGGCGGATGGCGGCGAGATCGGGCGCGCGCAGGCCATGCAGGCGTTGGCCGCAGGTCTCGCGCCGCACACGGACATGAACCCGGTGCTGCTCAAACCGGAGACGGAGGTGGGATCACAGGTCGTCGTGCAGGGCAAGCGGGTCGCCACGGTCAAGGCGCGCGACTATGCCACGCTGAAACCGTCCTTGATGGCACCGGTTCTGGACAGCTTCAACCGCCTGAAATCGCGTCATGATCTGGTGCTGGTCGAAGGTGCGGGCAGCCCTGCCGAAGTGAACCTGCGCGCGGGCGATATCGCCAATATGGGCTTTGCACGGGCCGCGCACACGCCCGTGGTTCTGGTCGGTGATATCGACCGGGGCGGCGTGATTGCGCAGATCGTCGGCACGCAGGAAGTGATCGATCCCAAGGATGCCGCAATGGTTGCGGGTTTCATCATCAACCGGTTTCGGGGTGATCCGCGTCTCTTTGACGAGGGCTACGACCTGATCACCGACCATACCGGCTGGCGTGGCTTTGGCGTGGTGCCGTGGTTTGCCGATGCCTGGAAGCTGCCCGCAGAAGATGCGCTCGATATCCGAACGCCATCGCGGCAGGGCGGCCTGCATATCGTGTGCCTGAAGCTCTCGCGCATCGCCAATTTCGACGACATGGACCCGTTGGCGCAGGAACCCGGCGTGCGTGTGACGATGCTGGAGGCTGGGCGCGCCATTCCGGGTGACGCGGACGTGGTGGTCATCCCCGGCAGCAAGTCGACGCGGGGCGATCTGGCCTATCTCAGGGCACAGGGCTGGGACGTGGACCTGCAGGCGCATCTGCGCCGTGGCGGTCATATCCTGGGCATCTGCGGCGGCTATCAGATGCTGGGACACGTCATCGACGATCCGGACGGGATCGAAGGACACCCGGGCGCGGAAACCGGCCTTGGGTTGCTGGATGTGTCGACCGTCATGACCGGTGACAAACGGCTCACCGAAACAGAGGCGGTGCATGTTGCGACGGGCGCTGTCATGCGCGGCTACGAGATGCACAAGGGTGTGACAACCGGCACCGACCGTGCACGGCCCTTTGCCCGGGTGGACGGCACGGACGAGGGCGCGGTCAGCGCCGATGGCAGGATCGCGGCGAGTTACCTGCACGGCATGTTCCGCGACGACGGATTTCGTCACGCGTGGCTTGCGCAATTTGATGTTGCCGGCGCGGTTGCCTATGCCGCCGGGGTTGAGGATGCGCTGGACACGCTCGCCGATCACCTCGAGGCGCATCTGGATCTGGACGCGCTTTTGGCTTGCGCGCGCCAGGCGGTCGGGCAACGGTAAGACATGCCGCATATCACGCTGGAATACTCTGCCAATCTGGAGGCGCACCTTGATATGAGCGCGCTGTGCCGCGCGTTGCGGGACGCGGCGGTTGCAACCGGAGTGTTCCCGCCTGCCGGTATCCGCGTGCGCGCCTTTGCCGCCACGCATGTGGTGATTGCAGACGGCGATCCGCGCCATGGGTTCATCGACATCGCCGTGCGTATCGGGGCAGGTCGCGACGCGGCCACCCGGTCGCGGGCCGCGGATGAAATCTTTGCGGCGGCACGTGCATTTACGGCCGCGCATATGGATGCGCATCCTTTCATGCTATCGCTCGAACTGCGCGAAGCGGCAGCAGAGACCGCGCGCAAAGACAGTTCCATCCGCCGCTTCCTGCCGCCCGACATGCACTAGACCAACCGAAACGGACACCGACATGACCCAGCCTTGTATCATCTGTGTTGCCATCACGGGCTCGGTGCCGCGCAAGGCCGACAACCCGGCTGTACCGATCTCCATCGCCGAACAGATCGAGAGCACCCATGCCGCCTTCGAGGCCGGGGCCAGCATCTGCCACGCCCATGTGCGCAACGCGGATGAGACGCCGACCTCGGACCCCGACAAGTTCGCGGCCCTCAAGGAAGGGGTCGAGAAACACTGCCCCGGCATGGTGATCCAGCTGTCGACCGGAGGCCGGTCCGGCGCGGGTCAGGAGCGGGGCGGCATGTTGCCCCTGCGCCCGGACATGGCGTCGCTGTCTGTGGGGTCCAACAACTTTCCCACCCGCGTCTACGAGAACCCGCCGGATCTTGTATCCTGGCTCGCGTCAGAGATGCGGACCTATGACGTGAAGCCGGAGATCGAAGCCTTTGACCTCAGCCACATTTTTCGCGCCGCCGAAATGCACGCGGCGGGTGAGATTGTCGACACGCCTTATGTGCAGTTCGTGATGGGTGTGAAAAACGCGATGCCGGTTGATCGCCATGTCTTTGATTTCTATGTCCAAACGACCGAACGGCTCTTTCCCGGCGCGCCCTGGTGTGCCGCTGGCATCGGGCGCAATCAGATCGTGTTGAACGAGTGGGCCGTGGCCGCTGGCGGGCATGCACGCACCGGGCTCGAAGACAACGTGCGGCTGGATCGCGATACGCTTGCCCCGTCCAACGCCGCGCTTGTCACGCGTCTGGTCGAGATATGCGACCGGCACGATCGGCCCGTGGCCACACCCGCGCAAACCCGCGAAATTCTGGGCTTGCGGGCCGCCTGACGCCACAGCGCGTTGCCCCGGCGGCACCGGGGCGCGTTGGTGGACACCGGACAGGTTTCGCGGCACGGTGCGCGCAACGAGGGAGGATTTCACATGGACATGACCTTTGGCCTGCGCCCGGACACGCGCGACCTGCTGGACCGCGTTGCGACGATGATCCGCGATGAGGTTATGCCGCTCGAAGAGGAATACGCTGCCGAAATCGCCAAGGGTGATCGGTGGACCTACACGGACCGGCAGACCGAGATCCTCGAGGGCCTCAAGACCAGGGCCAAGGCGGCGGGCCTGTGGAATTTCTGGCTGACGGACAGTGACAAGGGGTTCGGCCTGACCACGGTGGAATACGCGCATTTTGCCGAAGAAATGGGCAAGACACCGCTTGGCGCCGAGGTGTTCAACTGCTCGGCCCCTGATACGGGCAACATGGAGGTGTTCGAGCGCTACGGCACGCAAGCCATGAAGGACGCATGGCTGTCCCGCCTGCTCGAAGGCGAGATCCGGTCGGCCTATCTGATGACGGAACCCGACGTGGCCTCATCGGATGCCACCAACATCTCCATGTCCTGTGTGCGGGACAGGAACGACTATGTGCTGAACGGTGAAAAATACTGGGCCTCGGGCGCGGGGGACCCGCGCTGCAAGGTCTATATCGTCATGGTGCGGACGGGCGGCGCGGACGCACCAAAGCACCAGCGGCACTCGATGATCGTGGTGCCCGCCGGTTCAGACGGGATCGAGGTGCTGCGCCCGATGCTCGTGTACGGCCACGATGATGCGCCGCACGGGCACATGCATATCCGGTTTACGGATGTGCGGGTGCCTGCGGAAAACCTGCTGCTGGGCGAGGGGCGCGGGTTCGAGATCGCGCAAGGACGGCTCGGGCCCGGGCGCATTCATCACTGTATGCGTGCCATCGGTCAGGCTGAGGCGGCCCTTGAACTCATGTGCCGACGGTCGCTTGCGAAGGAGGCGTTTGGCAAGCCGCTCGCGCAGCTTGGCGCCAACTATGACATTATCGCGGAATGCCGGATGGAGATCGAGATGGCGCGGCTCTTGTGCCTCAAGGCGGCCTGGATGATGGATCAGGGCGATGCCCGCGCGGCGGCCCCCTGGATCAGCCAGATCAAGGTGATCGCGCCACGCGTGTCACTCAAGGTGATCGACGAGGCGGTGCAGATGCATGGCGGGCAGGGGATCAGTCAGGACACGCCGCTTGCCAACGCCTGGACGCATCAGCGGACCTTGCGCCTCGCGGACGGCCCCGACGCCGTGCACCGCCGACAGGTCGCCCGCGCCGAGTTGAAAAAATACACGCAACGCCCGACCTGAGCGCAGCGGAAAACGATACGTTTTCCGGCCATTTTCCGCATCGGAAAATGCTTGCGTCGACCGACCGTCCTGTCGCCTTATCGGTGCATGAAGGATACCGTTTCATCTGACCCCCCGCTGCGTCCGGCGCATGACGTGATGCGTCTGGCGCGCATGGGTCTCATGATGCCGACGCGGCTCAGTTTTCTGCGCGTGCTGACGCGCCGGCTATGCGCCGAAGGCGCACGGGTAGAGCGCACGCATTGGGATATCTGCGCCGAGGGTTTCGGCACCGCCGTGCACAAGCTGCACCTTGGCGGGCGAGACTATGCGCTGATCTCGGTGTCGAAGCCGCTGGACGACGACGCCCGGAGCGATCGTGTGATCGCAACCGCTTGGGACGCGGCCTTTGTGCTTTTTGATGGTGTGCCAGGCGACGCCGATATCGCCCGCGTCGCAGATCAGGCCCCGAAACAGGAGGCCGGGCGGTTCGGGCCGCGTGACCTTGTGCTCAGCCGTGCCAACAAGTCCATGCGCCTCTGGTCCGAGATCGTGGACGCCTTGCGCGCAGGTCACCAACCGTCTGCGGCGCGCATTGGCGACATCGGATACATCATGCGCACGACGGCTGTTTATGGAAACGGCAAGTTCGGGATTGCAGACCGCCATCTGATCGCCGACCGGCCGGAACTGTCCGGTGCCTTTGCGGCGGAGATGCTGGCCGTCTATCTCATCCGGCAATTCAGCCTTGATCTCGTTCAGCATGTGGGGCGCGGCACGCTGGATCGCAATCTCGCGCGGCACATTGGCGTCGGCAACGCCACTGGCCTTGGTATGGCGCCCTTTCTCGTGACGCACCCGGTGTTGCTGAACAACTGGATGGTTGCGCGGGAAACCGCGCTTGCGCGGGTGCGGGCCGTGCAGGAGTTATCGGTCGAAACGCGCGCGCGGGTTGCAGAATTGGCGCAACGTGTCACCGGGCACCTGTCTCAGTGGCATGTTCCATCGGTCGAGGACGACGTCGCCTTGCGGGATCTGGAAGCAGAGTGGCAGGCTTTTCAGCCGCTTTTGGCGCACCTTCCCGACCAGTGCCCCTTTGAACACCTGTGGTCCGCGGCGCAATCCGGCAGCCTTGCCCTGCAGGAACTGGTCGTTGCGCTGCTCATCGAACTCAACGGCGACATCGTTGACGGTTTGTCCGAATGCATGATCGACCCTTTCGGGCCCGCACTGCACCCGTTTCGCGACACAGGTGCTGTGCGCGCAGCAATTGAACAGGATTGGGCCTGGGCGCTCGATATCGACTTTGACGAGGCAGATGCCTGTCGTCGGTTCTGGTACGTGAGCGCGGACAAGCTGGAGCCGCGTCTGGGCGACCGTTTTGCCGAAGAGGGGGCGGAGTTGGAAACCCCGCTCGACATCGCGCGCCGGGTCGCCGCGGCCTACGCCGATCTGCCCGCAGCCGACCAACCGGTCAGCGCCTTTTTGCGCGCATATCCGCAGCACAAGCACGGCCTAGATCGTGTCGCGACCTGCGCGCGGCACCCGTATTCCGAGATCAGGGACAACCTGATTGCGACGACGTGCCGCCCCATTGATATGCTTCGGTGCAAGCTCAGCTTCTTTGGTGCGACGAAGTTTGATCCTAAATCAGACCTGTGGACGCGCATAACCCTCGCGCAGGGGGCGCCTCTTGGTGATGAATTGACGGATGAGAGGGATGATTGGTGGCTTCCGGTGCTGACCCCATGAGCCGATCCTGGACCGAAGTGCAGGCGCTTGCGACGCGGGCGGCTGCGGGGGCAGGGGTGCCTGCTGCCCAGTCGCTTGCCTTTGGTGCGATGCTCGCGCGCCATCTGGCCGATGGCGGGGCCGAGGCACCGCTCCGGTCCGCGCTGGATGCGCCGGAACGCATCGTGGCACTTGCGCAGCGGGTCGAGGAGGTGATCGAGGCGGCATCCATCTCGCCACGCCCGGTACGCACCGTCGAGCCCGACGCAAGCCAGCGCGCGCTGCTGGTCAGTTGGCTGGCGGGATTGCCCTGCGCGACCGCGATTGACGTGAGCGGCGACACGGTTCTGGCAGCCCTTGATCTGGCATCGCCCAGCACGCGGGCACGGACGGAGCGTCTGCTGGTCAGCGCGGATCTGAACGAAGGGTTGGGCACATTGGCCGCAAAGACCTACGTCGCCGACAGCGAGGCGTCGCGCACCATGGGCGCCGGTGCGGGTCTCATGGACACCGACTAGCCGAAGGGATCCTCGGGGTAGCCAACACCTGCGAGGTAAAGCCCATCCGGCGGGCAAACCGGCCCGCATCGCGCGCGGTCGCAGGCGACAAGCGCCTCCGAGACGTCCTGTGCCGTCCAGGCGCCGGCACCGACACGTTCCAGCGTTCCGACGAAGCTGCGCACCTGATTGTGCAGAAACGACCGGGCCCGAACGTCAAAGCGCGCCTCGGGTCCGTGTGGCCCGTCGACACGTGTAACCCGCAGAAGGTCGAGCGTCTTGAGCGGGCTATCGGCCTGACAAATCGAGGAGCGGAAGGTGGTGAAGTCATGCCGTCCCACAAGCATCTGTGCGGCTGCGTCCATCGCCTCCACGTCAAGCGGCTGATTGACCCGCCACACCAGCCCCTTGAGATGCGTTGCGGGGGCGCGGCGCATGAGCAGGCGGAAGACGTATCGCCGCTCCGTGGCTGAAAATCGCGCATGCCAGTCGTCGGCGACCCGGGCGCAGTCCAGAATGGCCACGGGGTCGGGCTTGAGGTGATGATTGAGCGCTTCGGACAGGCGGAACGGGTCCCAGTCCCTGTCCATGTCGCAATGGGCCACCTGTGCGAGCCCGTGCACACCCGCATCGGTGCGCCCGGCGGCCGCAATCGTATGGGCGCGCGGCTCCAGCCGCGCCAATGCGGCCTCGATCGCGCCTTGCACCGATGGCTGATCGGCCTGGCGCTGCCACCCGGCAAAAGGGGCGCCGTGATATTCGACCTTGAGAGCGTACCGTGGCATGGCGCGTTGCCTAGCGCGCCACGTGCGCGGCTGCAATGGCACTGGCGAGGCGGGGCTGCCGCGCTTATGTTGCCTGTGACGGACAAGGGAAGGCTGCGGCGCGTGGTTCTGACAACACTGGCCGATGGGCTGCTGAACACGGCGCAAGGCATTTATGACACCGGGGCCGACATGATGGGCACACCGACCATCCGGCTGGGTGTCACCGGGTTGGCCCGCTCGGGCAAGACCGTGTTCATCACGTCGCTGGTGGCCAATCTGCTGGACCGGGGGCGGATGCCGCATCTGCTGGCCGCGGCGCAGGGGCGAGTGCAGGCCGCCTATCTCCAGCCTCAGCCCAATGACACGATCCCCCGCTTTGACTACGAGGCGCACAAGGCGAGCCTGCTGGGCAGCCCACCTGCGTGGCCGGACAGTACCCGTTCGGTGAGCGAGCTGCGCCTGTCGCTCAAGGTTCAGCCTGCGGGGCTGCTGGCGGGGCTTCAGGGCCCGCGCACGCTGCATCTCGATATCATCGACTATCCGGGCGAGTGGTTGCTGGACCTCGGCCTGCTGGACCAGAGCTATGAAGAGTGGTCGGCGGTCGCACTGGCCCGGGTGGCGGACCGCGCAGAGGGCGCGGACTATGCCACGCGCGTCTCCGGTATTGATGGCACGGTGCGTCTGGACGAAGTGACCGCCAAAGGGCTCGCCGCGTCCTTCACCGCCTATCTGCAAGCTGCCCGTGCCGCGGGGTTTTACGACTGCACGCCGGGGCGGTTCCTGTTGCCGGGCGATCTTGCAGGGTCGCCTGCGCTTACCTTTGCGCCCTTGCCACCCGGTGAAGCGCCGCGCCGCAGCCTGCGCCGCGAGATGGCGCGGCGGTTCGAAGCCTACAAGGCGCAGGTGGTGCGCCCGTTCTTTCGCGATCACTTCTCGCGGATCGACCGGCAGGTGGTTCTGGTGGACGCACTGGGCGCCATTCATTCCGGACCCGCCGCTGTCGAGGATATGAGGCAGGGCATGGCGGACATCCTCGGGGCCTTTCGGCCGGGGCGCAACGCGTTCCTGAGCCAGCTTTTTCGGGGGCGGCGGGTGGAAAAAATCCTCTTTGCCGCCACCAAGGCGGACCACATTCACCATTCCCAACATGCCCGCCTCACCGCCATCATGGAGGCGCTCACCCGCGATGCCCGCGACCGCGCCCGTTTTGCCGGCGCCGAGACCGAGGCGATGGCCATCGCCGCCCTGCGGGCAACGACCGAAGACACGATGACGCATGACGGCGCGCAACTTGATGTCGTGCGGGGCACCTTGCTGGACAGCGGCAAACAGGCGGCATTCTTTCCCGGGCACTTGCCGGAGGATCCGGGCGACATCCTGACACCGGGCCAGACCGGTGCGCGTGACTGGCTTGAGGCCGATTACGAAGTGATGCGCTTTGCCCCCGGCGACATGCGGCTCAAGCCCGGTGACGGCCCGCCGCATATCCGGCTGGACCACGCCACGCAGTTTCTGATCGGGGACAGGCTGTGACGGGTGTGACTTTGCGCAAGGCCCGGTCCACCGATGCCGGAACGACCGGGGCGATCCTGTCGGCCTTTGCCGAACAGACGGCGTGGATGCCAAAACTGCACACGGCGGCCGAGGCGATCGGGTTTTGCGGGCAGATGATTGAGCGCGGCTGGGTCGATGTGGCCGAACAGGAGGGCAAGGTGTGCGGGTTCATCGCGCGGGACGGGGCGGAGATCAACGCCCTCTACCTCGCGCCGAAGGCGCAGGGGCAGGGTATCGGAACGGCCTTGCTGCAGCAGGCGCAGCGGGCATCTGCGTCCCTCAACCTCTGGACATTCCAGGCAAACACCGGTGCGCAGCGGTTCTACAAACGCCACGGTTTCGTCGAGGCCGAGCGCACCGACGGTGCCCGCAATGAGGAAAAACTGCCCGATATCCGGCTGATCTGGAACAAGGACGCTTCGTGATGGTCAAAGGCCCCGTGCTGATCGAGCTGAATGACGACGCCGCGCCGTCCGTGACGGACGCGCCGCCCGTTCCGGAGGCGCACCCCGTCATGCCACACGGGGCTGCCATGCAGACGGCGAGCCGCGTGGTTGGTCGCGCGCCGTCCCGGCTGGCGCGGTGGTTCTGGGGCGTCGCCGGGGCGCTGCTTGTTGCCGTGGTCAGCACGGCGGCCTGGGACTTCGTAAATGGCTGGATCATGCGCCAGCCCGCCCTCGGATGGGCGTTGGCGGGCCTCTTTGGCGTATTCGTGTTGGTTCTGCTCGTGATTGGTCTGCGCGAGCTTGCCGCCCTGCGACGTCTGGCGCGCATTGACGAGGTACGCCGCGCGGCAGCCGAGGCCGTGAATGCCGGGGACCTTCCTGCGGCGCGCACCGTCGTGGACCGGCTTGTGGCGCTCTACCGCAACCGGCCGGAAACGCAGTGGGGCCGTGACCGCGTGGCCGATTTGCGGGGCGATCAGCTTGATGCGCCGGGGCTTTTGGCGCTGGCAGATACCGAATTGTTGCGGCCGCTGGACGCGGCGGCGGAACGAGAGGTCGAGGCCGCAGCCCGGCAGGTGGCCACAGTCACCGCGCTCGTGCCACTGGCACTGGCTGATGTCGCGGCAGCGCTGGCCGCAAATCTGCGCATGATCCGCCGGATAGCCGAAATCTATGGCGGGCGGGGTGGCACCGTGGGCAGTTGGCGACTGACCCGCGCCGTCATGACCCATCTGGTGGCCACAGGGGCCGTTGCGGTGGGGGATGACATGCTGGAACCGGTCCTCGGGGGCTCGATCCTCGGCAAGCTTTCGCGGCGCTTTGGTGAAGGGCTCGTGAATGGCGCGCTCACAGCGCGCGTCGGCGTCGCCGCGATGGAGGTGTGTCGTCCGCTGCCCTTTGCCGACACGGCGCGCCCCAGGGCGCGCACCCTTGTGAAACAGGCGCTCGGCGGCCTATTTCAATCGCAAACACGTGACCCATCAGGATAGGCGATCATGGAAACCTTTGCTGCCGACCTTCAGACCATGGTGCGTACGCCGCTGACAGCGGAGCATGTCGCTGCGATGCGCCGCGTGGGCCACATCGTCCGGCTCAAGGCTGGCGACGAATTTCAGAAAGCCGGACAGCCCATTGGCGAATTTCACTACCTGCTGTCGGGCGAAACCGAGGCGGTCAGCGGCGGCACCGGCAAGCGGTATGGCAACGCAACGCTGGGACCGGGGCAGTTCTTTGGTGAATTGGCGTTTCTGACCGGCGGACACGCATTCATGAGCGGGCGCGCCGTACAGGACACCGAATTGCTCTGCGTCAAGCGCGAGGACATGTTGCAGCTGATGTCCGACATTCCTGAAATGTCCGACATCATCATTACGGTCTTTGCCGCGCGCCGTCGCCGGATGGTCGAGGTTGCTGAGGCCAGCCTGACACTGATTGGCGGCGAGGTGGACCGGGATATCCGGCGTATCGCGAGCTTTGCTGCGCGCAACCGTATCCCCTTTGCCGAGATCGAGATCGAAAGCGACGAGGGCGACGCACTGGCGCAGCAATGCCGGATCGACCGCGCCCATCCGGCGGTGATCTTTGCCAAGCACCAGGTGATTACGCCACCGACGCCGCGCGGCGTGGCGCGCGCGCTTGGCCTTGATGTGTCCTTGCGCAAGGAAGAGGTCTTTGACGTGGCCATTGTCGGTGGTGGCCCCGCAGGCGTGGCGGCGGGGGTCTATGCTGGTGCCGAAGGGCTGTGCGCCGTGGTGCTGGAGGATCTCGCGGTCGGCGGTCAGGCGGGCACGTCCAGCCGGATTGAAAACTACATGGGTTTTCCCACCGGCATCTCGGGGGGCGATCTTGTGGGGCGCGGGGAAGTGCAGGCGATGAAGTTCGGCACACGTTTTGCCATGCCGGTCCGGGCGCAGGAACTGATGCAATGCGAAAAGCATCTGTTTCACGTTCACCTCGACACCGATGACTGGGTGTCTGCAAAGGCGCTGATCGTGGCCACCGGCGTGCAATACCGCAGGTTGCCGCTTGAGCGGCTCGAAGACTTCGAGGGGGCTGGCGTCTATTATGCGGCGACGGATGTCGAGGCGCGCTATTGCAAGGAGACCGAGGTTGCGATCATCGGCGGCGGCAACTCGGCCGGACAGGCCGCGATGTTTCTGGCGCGTACGGCCAGACATGTGCACGTGCTCGTGCGCGGTGCGTCACTGGCCAGTTCGATGTCCGACTACCTGTTGCAACGACTGGAAAGCCACCCGCGGATCACGATCCACACACGCACGCAGGTGACGGCGCTGCACGGGGAGGATCGCCTCGACGGGGTGACGATCCGCGACGGCAATGCCGGTCAGGATTGGGAACTGCCCGCCCGCGCGCTTTTTGTGATGGTCGGGGCCGCGCCCAACACCGAATGGCTGTCGGGGCTTGTGACGCTGGACGACAACGGATTTGTGCCGACGGGGCGGGACGCCGGGGGCCGGTCGGCCTACGAGACGTCGTGCCACGGTATTTTTGCGGTTGGCGACGTGCGCTCGGGGTCGGTCAAACGCGTGGCAAGCGCCGTTGGCGAAGGGTCCGTGGTGATGTCCGCGGTCTGGAGCCATATCAACGACTAGGGTCCTGACACGATAGGCAGCGCGCCGCTGGCCGGCGGCTGTGGTCGAACGGTCCGACCTTCCTTGGCGCCGTCCAAAATCGCCCGAGCGATGTGCAGGGGGGGGTGAGGAATACCCTCCTTTTGACCGTCCATGACTTGGCGTAGGATCGCGCGGGCGCGACATGTGAGGTGAGCGATGGAAGGGCTATTGGTGCTGTTGGGGCTCGTCGTGCTCGCGATCCCGGTTGCGGTGCTCTATCTGCTGATCAGTCACAGCGGCCTCAAGCGACGCGTCGCATCGCTGGAACGTGATATCGCCGCGCTGATGGCTGATGCGCGCGGCGCACCAGCCGCGGCCAAAAACGTGGAAGCCGCAGTTGCGGCCCGGAAACCCAAGGCCGAGGCGCAAAGGCCACCCCCGAAACGCGACACTGAACCCGCGGCCGCACGTGTGATTGCGTCTGCGCGCAAACGGGATGCAGAAACCGGACCCAAAGTGCCGCCAAAGCCACCCGAACCGGGTCTGCCCGAACGCCTGTTCAAGTGGCTCGCGGTCAATTGGTTTTACGCCGTGTCTGCCCTGTCGCTCGCGCTCGCCGGTCTGTTTCTGGTGCAATACGGGGTCGAGAACGGATACCTGCCCCCTACGGCGCGGGTGCTGGCCGCATTGGCCTTTGGCGTCGCCCTGATCGTCGCGGGCGAGTTGATCCGGCGCCGGTTCGGCGACGGAACGGACGCGGCAACGGCCTATTTGCCCTCGGTCTTTTCCGGCGCCGGTCTCGTATCGCTCTTTGGTGGAGTGACGGCGGCGCGGTTGCTGTACGGCTTGATCGGGGTCGAAGCGGCCTTTGCGGGTCTGGCCGCGGTCGGTCTGATGGGCGTCGTTCTGGGCTGGTTCAACGGGCCGCTTCTGGCGGCGGTTGGTGTGATCGGCGCGTTTGGCGCGCCGCTTCTGGTGGGAAGTGACGTGCCCGCGACCCCGTGGCTCTACCTCTATTTCGGGATCGTCGCCGCTGTGGGGCTGGGCATCGACACGGTGCGGCGTTGGGCCTGGGTGTCAGTGCTGAGCGTTGGATTGGCTCTGGGCATGGGCCTGTTGACCTATTTTGGCGGGCCGCAGACGACGCTTGGCTTTGCGTTCCAGATCTATGCCCTGGGCATCGCCGTGCTGGCGATCCTGATCCCGGCGCGGAGCATATGGCCGGATCATCCCGAACCCACCCTGACGCAGGCAGCCGTCATGCAGGGGCGCGTCTTGCCGGTCTTTCCGACATGGCTTGCGGCGGGTTCCGTTCTTGGGTCCTGTCTGCTTGTCGGTCTTGTGGCGCTGGATCTTGGCGGCGCGTTCTGGCCCGCGCTGGCGGGGCTCGCGGTTCTGGCGGGCCTGCTGATTGTCTGGTCGGTGCGTGGACCGGGCTTGCAGGACCTCGCGCTGTTGCCGGTTGTCACCCTGATGGCACTTGTCGCTGAGCAAGGGGCCAATGGCCGTGCGGACTGGCAAGCCTTTGCGGCGGCTTATTCGGAAACCTCCGAGGCAGATTTTCCATGGACCGTCACCCTGTTGTGGGCACTGGGCATGATGCTGACGGGGCTGGCGGCCGGTCGGGCCTTGCGTCCGGGTCTGGGGGGTGCATGGGCCATCGCCGCCGCCGTGACCGCGCCGGTCATGGCCATCGTGATCGAGGTTACATGGCAACCCTCCGACACGATCGGCGCCTATGCGTGGGCCTTGCACGCGATTGTCATGGCCGCCGTCATGGTTGGCCTTGCGGCACGGTTTGCGCGGGTGGATGGCGACAATCGGTTGCGTGTCTCGGTGTTTGTGCTGGCCGCGCTTGCGTCGATCACCTTTGCCCTTGTGCTGATCCTGTCCTCGGCGGCGCTGACAGTGGCGCTGGCGGTCACGGTGGTGTCGGCCGCAGCGCTGGATCGCCAATTCCGTTTGCCGCTGATGCAGGTCTTTATCGCCATCGGTGTTGTGGCCGTTGGGGCGCGTCTGGTTGCGGATCCCGGTCTGATCTGGGCAGTGGAGGATGCGGCCTTGTGGGAGTTGCTGCTGGCCTATGGTGGTGCGCTGGTGGCCTTTGTCGCGTCCCTGGCCCTGCTGAGGGGGATGCCACGCGTAACGGCGCAGGTCATGCTGGACACCGCCGCGTGGTCGGCGGGCGGAGTGCTGGCGTCGCTGCTTCTGATGCGGCTCCTTGATGCGTTGACGGCCGGGCCGGAAACCGATGGCCACTGGGCCATGGGCCTGTACGCGACGATCTGGCTGATCCTGGCGCTTGTGCAACTGGTCCGGATGGAGGCGCTTGGCGGGCGCCTGGCGATTGTGCGGGGCATCCTGGCAGGCGTGTTCGGGTTGATTGCCGCAGGTGCACTGGCGCTCGGGCTGACCGTGTTCAACCCGCTCGTAACCGATTGGGGCGGGCGGATCGCCGGGCCGCCACTGATCAATACCTTGCTTGCGGCCTATCTCTTGCCGGCGGCCGTGTTGGCGGCGGGGGCGTGGCGGATCCGGCGTGCGGTGTTGCGGCTGGTGCTGGCGGCGCTGGCCGGTGGGCTGGCGGTGTTCTGGGCCTTTGTCGCGTTGCGGCATCTCTGGCAGGGACCGTCCACAATGGAACTGTTCCACGGCTTTCTGCAGCCGGAATTGTGGAGCTATACGCTGGCGCTGCTGCTGGCGGGTGCGCTGCTGTTCTACCAGTCCCTCGCACGCAACGCGGCACTGTTGCGGCGGGCCGGTCTGGTCGTGATCGGCGCGGCGGTGGCCAAGGTGTTCCTGATTGATGTTTCGGGGCTGGAAGGTTTGACCCGGGTGTTGAGCCTTGTGGTGCTGGGGCTGTCGCTGGCGGGCCTTGCCTGGCTCAACCGCTGGGCCCAGACCCGCACGTCACCGGATTGAGCGCTGGCGCGCACGCGATGTTTTGCGTCTGCCTCCGGCAGCCGCGGTGATGCGAGGCGCTGCCTCGCGCTGCGGGATATTTTAGGCAAGCGGAAGACGGGGACTTGTGAGGGTCGGTGGCGCTGCCTATAAGCCTGCGCATGATGCAAGCGATCATCATTCTGCGAATTATATCCCCGGCGCTCTGACAGACCATCGAGCCGCCGGGACAAGGTGCTTGAGCAAGCTCGCACCGCTCCGAACACTGACAGATCTACGATTGACGAAGGACGCCTGAAATGTGCGCCGAAACACCCGACTACAAAGACACGTTGAACCTGCCCAAGACCGCGTTTCCGATGCGGGCGGGCTTGCCCAAGCGCGAGCCGGGGTGGCTCGAGCGGTGGGCGCGGATTGGCGTTTACGACCGTTTGCGGGAGAAGGCCGGGCGGCAGAGCTTCACGCTGCATGACGGGCCGCCCTATGCGAACGGGCATCTGCACATCGGGCACGCGCTGAACAAGACGATCAAGGACATGATCGTCCGGTCGCACCAGATGATGGGCTATGACAGCCGCTACATCCCGGGATGGGATTGTCACGGCTTGCCGATCGAGTGGAAGATCGAAGAGCAGTACCGCAAGAAGGGTCGCGACAAGGACCAGGTGCCGATCAACGAGTTTCGCGCCGAGTGCCGCGATTTTGCGGCAGGCTGGGTCGATATCCAGCGCGAGGAATTCAAGCGTCTGGGGATCACCGGGAACTGGGATCAGCCCTACCTGACGATGGACTTTCATGCAGAGCGTGTGATTGCCGAGGAGTTCATGAAGTTTCTCATGAACGGCACGCTTTATCAGGGCTCGAAGCCTGTGATGTGGTCGCCGGTGGAACAGACGGCACTGGCCGAGGCCGAAGTGGAGTACCACGACAAGGACAGCTTCACGATCTGGGTGAAGTTCAAGGTTGTGGGGACAGGCGACATGACGCTCGACAGCGCACATGTCGTGATCTGGACCACGACGCCCTGGACAATGCCGTCGAACAAGGCCGTGGTCTACGGTTCGGACATCTCATATGGCCTTTATGAAGTGATCGGGCGGCCCGAGGAGTGTTGGGCGCGCATCGGCGAGCGGTACATTCTTGCCGACAATCTGGCAGCGGATGTGCTGGGCCGCGCGCGGCTCGATGACACCATGTATCGCCGCCTGTGTGACATCAGCCAGGAGGATCTGGCCAAGATCACGCTGACGCATCCGCTGAACGGGGCAGAAGGTGCGGACGGCGAATGGGACGACATCCGGGATTTTCGCGCGGCCGACTTTGTGACCGACACGGAAGGTACCGGGTTCGTGCACTGCGCTCCTTCTCACGGGATGGAGGAATACGAGCTTTATCGCGAGCTTGGCATGCTGGAACAGGTCATCACCTACAACGTGAACCCCGACGGCCGTTTTCGCGACGATCTGCCGTTTTTCGGGGGCAAGGCGATCCTCAAGCCAAATGGCAAAGAGGGTAACGCAAACGCCGCCGTTATCGACAAGCTGGCGGAGGTGGGTGGCCTGCTCGCCCGCGGCAAGATCAAGCACAGCTATCCGCATTCCTGGCGGTCCAAAGCGCCGGTGATCTACCGCAACACACCGCAATGGTTCGCGGCCATCGACAAACCGGTCGGGGACGGGCAGGACACGCATGGCACCACGATCCGGCAGCGGGCGCTGACGGAGATCGATAACGTCAACTGGACGCCAAAATCCGGTCGCAACCGGTTGCATTCGATGATGGAAGCGCGCCCCGACTGGGTGCTCTCACGCCAGCGCGCCTGGGGTGTGCCGCTCACCTGCTTTACCAAACGCGGTGCGCTGCCCACGTCCGATGAATTCCTGCTCAGGAATGAAGAGGTTAACGCCCGCATCGTCGACGCGTTCGAGGCCGAAGGTGCCGATGCGTGGTATGCTGACGGGGCCAAGGAACGGTTCCTCGGCGGCATCGTGAAC
>CAZRUV010000060.1:18812-19950 GCA_964603315.1 uncultured Rhodobacterales bacterium | reverse complement strand
GGTGCGGTGCTTCTCTCGTCGTCGTTGAGGCTCACGAACAGCAGCATTCTCAGGTGGCCTGCGTTGTTACTCGCCTCATAGGCCATGCCAGCGCTCATGGAGCCATCGCCAATGACGGCAATGGCATCGCCCGACCCCTCGGGCGGTGTGCCGCCCAGATCGTGCGCCACGGCAAAGCCCAACGCGGCAGAGATAGACGTGGATGAATGCGCCGCGCCGAAGGGGTCGTAGGGCGACTCGGATCGTTTGGTGAACCCGCTCAGCCCGTCCTTCTGGCGCAGCGTGCGGATACGGTCGCGGCGTTCGGTCAGGATCTTGTGCGGGTAGCACTGGTGGCCCACGTCCCAGACCAGCTTGTCGCGCGGGGTGTCAAAGACGGCGTGCAGCGCCACCGTCAGTTCCACCACGCCAAGGCCCGCGCCCAGATGCCCGCCCGTGACCGACACGGCAGATACCGTTTCGGCCCGCAACTCGTCAGCCACCTGTCGCAGCTGCGCATCGCTCAGATGTTTGAGGTCTGCGGGGCGCTGGATCATGTCCAGCAGCGGGGTCTCGGGGCGGTCGGTCATCTGCGTCTCTAGCTCTTGCGGGTCACGACAAAGCGGGCGGCGTCCCGCAATATCTCTGCATCCGCCTGATATACATCTAAGGCGTCACACGCTTCGGTCACCAGTGCGTCAGCGCGGCGTTTCGCCTCGTCCAGGCCCAAAAGGGAAACAAAAGTGGCCTTTCCGGCGGCATCGTCCTTGCCTGTGGCCTTGCCCATGGTTTCGGCGTCCGACGTCACATCGAGGATGTCGTCCGCAATCTGAAAGGCGAGGCCGAGCGCGCGAGCATAGGTCTGCAGCGGCCCGATGTCGGCTTGCGCCATGCGTGCGCCTGCGGTGGCGGACCATTCGATCAGGGCGCCAGTCTTGCCGCGTTGCAGGGCGGTGATTTCGTCAAGGGTGAGCGGGTCACTGGCGGTTTCGGCGGCAATGTCCAGCGCCTGACCCAGCACCATGCCCTGCGCACCGGAGGCACGCGCCAGCGACAGGGCAAGGTCGGCGCGCACTTCGGCAGAGCCGGTGCCCTTGTGGCTGACCATCTCGAAAGCCAGCGTTTGCAACGCGTCACCTGCCAGCACGGCAGTGGCCTC
>CAZRUV010000060.1:0-18712 GCA_964603315.1 uncultured Rhodobacterales bacterium | reverse complement strand
GATGGCGTGCGCACCATCCGTCCCGGGGGCAAGCGGGATGTTGAGCACGGTGCCGTGGGGACCGCGATCAGATGCAGCGCCCGTGCCCGGCCAGAGCGGCATTTGCTGCGAGGTGATGACCAGCGCGCGCGGGTCGTCCTGCAGGAGCGCCTGGGTGCCATTGCCGTGGTGGACGTCAAAATCGACGACCGCCACGCGTTCAAGTCCATGGTGATCCAGCGCGTGTTTCGCGGCAATCGCGACATTGCCAAAGATGCAAAAGCCCATGGGCAGTTGCTGTTCGGCGTGGTGGCCGGGCGGGCGCATGGCGACAAAGGCGTTCCTCGCCTCACCGCCCAGCACCATGTCCACGGCCTTGACCGCGCCACCCGCCGCGCGCCAGACGGCGTTGTACGACGTTGGGCTGAGGAAGGTTTCGGCATCGGTGTCCCGGTCGAGGCCCGCGAACCCGTTGTCGGGCATCTTGGTGCGCACAAAGTCGATGTAGTTCTGCGGATGGCACCGCGCGATATCGGCATCTTCGGCCAAGGGCGGATCGACGCGCAGCAGGTCGAGATCTTCCAATGCGCGCTGGATATAGGCCAAGCGAGCAACCTGTTCCGGCATGCCGGTGGGTGTGACATGGAGGAGACCATCGGCGTGGGTAAGAAGCGTGGTTTTCATGTATGCGTGTCCACCTCAGATCCCACTACCAGCCGTTGCCGCAAGTGGGCATTCCAGTGCCTGACTTTCGAATGTCCTTGATCATTCGAACAGCTTCGTTGTCCGCAAGGACGTGCACAGGAAAAAGCACCGGCCTTCGACACGCTTTTTCAAGAACGATCAGTTCCAGCCTTTCGTCCGGAGTTCCGAACAACCTTTCGACAATGGACTCCCGTGCGCGCTCAACCATTCCACTTAATTCTGTAGGGTGAGTGCGAGACATGTAGTTTCTGAAATACAGGAGTTCGAACGCCATGTGTGTTAACGCTCAATCCGGCGCGAGCATGTACCCCGCGCCGCGCACAGTTTGCAGATAGCGGGGTTGTTTCGGGTTCACTTCGATCTTGCGCCGCAGGCGCGTAATCTGCACGTCCACCGCACGCTCCTGTGCCTGACCCCGATCCCGGCCCAGATCTTCGACCAGTTGCGCGCGGCTGATCGCCTCGCCTGGTTTGGCGGAGAACAGTTTCATCAACTGCATCTCGGTCGCGGTCAGACGCACAAGGTCCTCGCCTTGCCACATCTCGCCCCGCTCCATGTCGTAGCGGATGGGGCCGAGGGTCAGGATCTTGGGCTGTGCCTCTTCCGGAGCCGTGTCGGGTACACGGCGGAGAATGGCGTTGATCCTCAGCAAGAGTTCCTTGGGCTCGAACGGTTTGGGCAGATAGTCATCTGCGCCCGCCTCCAGCCCCTCGATCCGGGCGTCCGTTTCGCCTTTGGCGGTCAACAGAAGAATGGGTGTCGCCAGCGTCTCGCGCAGCGACCGGCAAAGGCTCAACCCGTCCTCGCCAGGCATCATCACGTCCATGACGATCATGTCGAAATCCAGCCCCGACAGGACCCGCCGCGCATGGGCCGCATCCCGCGCCGATGTCACCAGAAACCCGTTGCGCATCAGGAACTTCTGCAAGAGCGTCCGGATGCGTTCGTCGTCATCGACGATCAGGAGGTGGGTATCGAAATCCATTATGCTCCGCTTTCCTTCAGTCTTGTGTAGGTGCGTTGCATCTCGCTGTCCATCATCGCCTCGAGCACGGTGCGAAACCCTGCCACCGCGTCCGGACCTGCATCGCGGAAGGCCGTGCGCATACGGGCGCGTTGGGCGTCTGACAGTTGCTGTTCCAGCGCATGCCCCGCTTCGGTCAGGTAAAGGTGGCGTTCGCGCTTGTCCGCCTTGCCCACATGGCTTTCTACCAGCCCATCTTCGATCAGCGTACGCAATACACGATTGAGCGACTGTTTCGTGACGCCGAGGATGTTCAGAAGGTTGTTCACGGTTGTGCCCGGTGCACGGTTGATGAAGTGGATCGCGCGGTGGTGCGCGCGCCCGTACGCCATGTCCGTCAGGATGCGGTCCGGATCAGCGGTAAACCCGCGATAGGCAAAGAACATCGCCTCGATGCCCTGCCGCAATTGTTCGTCCGTCAGATACAGCAGGCTTTCCCCGCTCGCGGCGCGTCCATCCGCCATGTCACTGTCTTTCGTTTACCGTTTTGCGGTCAGTTTATGTCAGCCTTGTTGACATTCCAAGAGTGAAGCGATATCGAATCGCAGGTTTTGCGCAACTTTATGATCGTTTCGGACTTATCAGCGCAACATTTGGAAATCGGGAGGCTGGCATGGCTGGGTATGATGATCTTGACGGGAAAATCTGGATGGACGGCCAGATGGTCGATTGGCGCAGCGCCAACGTCCATATCCTGACGCATGCCATGCACTATGCCAGCTCGGTCTTCGAAGGCGAGCGGGCGTATAACGGCAAGATTTTCCTGAGCCGCGCGCATTCAGAGCGGTTGCACTATTCTGCGGGCGAACTGGATTTCCAGATCCCCTACACGGTCGACGAGATCGAGGCGGCCAAGCAGGAAGTGCTGACCGCCAACGGCTTGACGGATGCGTATGTTCGGGCCGTGGCCTGGCGCGGTGCCGGTGAGGACATGGGTGTCGCCTCGGCACGCAACCCGGTCCACCTCGCGATCGCTGCCTGGGAATGGGGCAGCTATTATGGTGACGCCAAGATGAAGGGCGCCAAGATCGACATCGCCAAGTGGAAGCGCCCGTCGCCGGAAACGGCGCCGGTCCATGCCAAGGCCGCTGGCCTTTACATGATCTGCACCACGTCAAAGCACGCGGCTGAGGCCAAGGGATGTTCGGACGCGCTGTTCATGGACTATCGCGGCTATGTGGCCGAGTGCACCGGGGCCAACATCTTTTTCGTCAAGGACGGTGAGGTGCATACGCCCAAGGCGGATGTGTTCCTGAACGGGCTGACGCGCCAGACGGTCATCGGACGTTTGCAGGAAAAGCAGATCAAGGTGCACGAGCGGGTCATCATGCCCGAGGAACTCGAAGGGTTCGAACAGTGCTGGCTGACCGGGACAGCGGCAGAAGTCACGCCTGTGGGTCAGATCGGCGACTATAACTTCGAGGTCGGCGCGATGTGCCGCGACGTGGCCGAGGATTACGAGGCACTGGTGCGGGCTTGAGCCTGCACCGAGCCTGCATTTGCGAGGCTACCCTTTCGGATCCGTCACGGATCGCGCCCTTCGCCGTTGTATGCCAAGTTGACGTTCGCGCCAGATGATCAGGACACCGCCTGCGACCACGAGGGCGGCACCCAGAACCATCGTAAATGTCGGGACTTCGTTGAAGATCACGTAGCCGATGGCGGCGGCGAAGATCAGGGAAGCGTAGTCGAACGGGGCCAGCATCGAGGCGGCGCCAAAGCGGTAGCTGGAGGTGACGAGGATCTGGGCGACGCCGCCCACGAGGCCTGCGCCGATCAGCAGCCACAGGTCCACAGCGTCCGGCACGACCCAGCCAAAGGGCAGGCTGAGCAGGCTCAGCAGCGTGGCGGTCAGTGAAAAGTAGAACACGATGGCTGCGGTGTGCTCGGTCTGCACGAGGGTCCGGATGTGGATCTGAACCAACGCGCGCAGGATCGAGGCGCCCAGCACCATCATGGCGCCGATGCTTGCAGCAGTGGTGAACGCGTCACCATCAAGGCTCAGCCGGGGCCAGAGCACGATCATGACACCGACCAGGCCCAAAGCCACCGCGCTGATCCGGACCAGACGGATACGCTCGCCCAGCATGATCGCTGCCAGAATCACCGTGAAGATCGGCGTCGCATAACCGATGGCCGTGACTTCCGGCAGGGGCAATAGCCCGAGGCCCGCAAAGGTAAGTGCCATGGCCGTTGTGCCAAAGAGGCCCCGCCACACATGACCCATGAAATTCTGCGGGATCAATGCCTCGCGCAGCTCACCCCGTTGCCAGACCCACCCCAGAATGATCGGCATGGCAAAGGCGGAGCGGAAAAAGACAGCCTGACCGGCGGGGACGTTTTCGGTTGCCGCCTTGATCATCGCGGCCATGACCATGAACAGAAAAACCGCCACCAGCTTGAGCGTGATGGCGGTGGTTGGTCTGTTCGATGTCGAGGGGCTATCCATCCCCTCGACCCATGGCGTCAATCGCGCGCGAAGGCAAGTGTCAGCCGAGCTTGGCAACGCCCAGCGGAACGCTGAACTTTTCGCACCAGATGTAGACTTCGTTGAACTTTGAGACGTCTACCCCCGCAGGCACGGTGAAGGATTGCGCACCGGTCAGGCTGCCCAGCACACCGGAATCCGTATTGCCGTCGTAGTAGCCATTGCTGCCAAGACCGACGCGCGGGTCGGGCGCGCCGTCGAGGCTGAAGTCATCACCGAGGATGATGGTGTGGCTGCCGTCTGCGTTTGCGACAACTTCGACCGTGCCGGTGGTGATGTGATCGGATGCGCCGACAAAAGTGCCGGTGGCGACGGGTTCGGCGTTGGCGGCAATACCGGCGAGGCTGACAGCCGCAGCGAGGACGGCGGCGAAGGCGAGGGGGATGAATTTGAGCATTGTCTTGGTTCCCATTGTGGACTGATTGGTTCCGTAATATGGAGATACGATAAGGAACCAATCGGTACAATACACAAGGCCGTGAGTTCTGGACTATTCAGTTCCGAACCTATATATCCGGCGCACCAGATGGAGAATGCTAATGGCCCGCCCCAGATCCTTCGACACCGATGTCGCCATTGAAAAGGCCATGAATGTCTTTTGGACCCATGGTTATGAGGGCGCATCGCTGCCCGACTTGCTTGACGGCATGGGGCTGACGCGGGGCAGCCTCTACAAGGCGTTTACCGACAAGAAATCCCTGTTTCTCAAGGTGCTTCAACATTACGAGGCGCAGGCCGTGCAGTCGGGTGTCGCCTTGTTGACTGATCCGGCCATTCCGAACGGAGCAGATCGCATTCGCGCGATGTTTACCAGCGCGTATCAGGCCGTGACGGATGGGGATCAGCGGGGATGCCTGTTGTGCACCGCCGCCGCCGGACCAAGCGCCTATGACGCAGAAATCGCCGCGGCGGTCGAGAAGGGCCTTTCCGAATTGCGGGATGGGATGGCCGTCGCGCTTGCGGCCTCCCCGGCCCATTCCGATCTGGACGAAGCGGGGCGTCGTGGCCTCGCCGATATGCTGATCGCGCAATATGTCGGCCTGCGCACGATGGCGCGGGCGCGAGTGTCCAACGAAACGCTCAAGAACGCCGTGCGCGGCGTCGGTGTGATGCTGAACTAGCCGATTTGCCCGCGCTGACCGCCGGTTTGCGCGCGGTCCAGCAGCAGGTGGTCAAGGATCACGCAGGCCATCATCGCTTCGCCTACCGGAACGGCACGAATGCCGACGCAAGGATCGTGGCGGCCTTTGGTGATGATCTCGGCAGCCTCTCCCGACTTGGTGATGGTTTGGCGGGTTTGCAGAATGGACGACGTGGGCTTGACCGCAAACCGCACAACGATGTCCTGCCCTGTGGAGATACCACCAAGGATGCCACCTGAGCGGTTCGACGAAAACTCCGGGCCATCGGGGCCCATCGTGATCTCGTCTGCGTTGAGCTCTCCGGTCAGCATAGCGGCGGACATGCCTTCGCCGATCTCTACGCCTTTGACGGCGTTGATGCTCATCATGGCGGCGGCGAGATCGGTGTCGAGCTTGGCGTAGATCGGTGCGCCAAGGCCTGCGGGCACGCCTTTGGCAACAACTTCGATCACGGCGCCTACGGACGAGCCGGATTTGCGCAAACCGTCAAGGTAGTCGGCCCAGGTTTCAGCCGCCTGCGCATCCGGTACCCAGAATGGGTTCTGGTCGATCTGGTCCCAGTCGAATGCACCGCGATCAATCTCGTGAGCGCCCATGCGGGTCATGTAGCCCTTGATCTCGATCCCCGGCACCAGATGATCCAGCGCCGCGCGGGCGATGCCGCTGGCCGCGACCCTTGCGGCTGTTTCGCGCGCCGAAGACCGCCCGCCCCCGCGATAATCGCGGATCCCGTATTTCTGCCAATAGGTGATGTCGGCATGGCCGGGGCGGAATTTCTCGGCGATGTCGCCATAATCCTTGGACCGCTGGTCGGTATTCTCGATTATCAGCTGGATCGGCGTGCCTGTGGTGACGCCTTCGAACACGCCTGACAGGATGCGCACGGCGTCGGGTTCGCGTCGCTGGGTGGTGTATTTGTTCTGGCCGGGTTTACGCTTGTCCAGCCAGTGCTGCAGCATCGCCTCGTCTACCGCAACACCGGGCGGACAGCCGTCCACCGTCGCGCCCAAAGCGGGTCCGTGGCTTTCGCCCCATGTGGTCACGCGGAAGGTGTGGCCGAAGGTGTTGAATGACATGTAGCGCTCCGGAATTGGCTTCGGCACGGAATACGCGTCGTGCGGCACGATGCCAAGGACCTTTGGCTGCCTGCGGCCATGACTTCGCGCTGTGGTACCACGAACCGTCCTTGCCACGCGCACCGCCCGCAACTATACCTCGCCTCACCTCGGGGTGCTGCTTGCCAGCTGAGATGCCTTCCGGCGAACCCGTAGAACCTGAACCGGTTAACACCGGCGGAGGGAAGGTTTGGCTTACCCCAAGATCCTTATCCCGCCGCCTCTGTCTTTGAGAGGACGCGATGAAATACACCCTGACTTTGGCTGCCGCGCTGGCGGCCTCATCCGCACTGGCCGAAACGCCAGTCCTGACGGTCTATGCGGGCGACTACTTTACCTCCGAATGGGGCCCCGGCCCGATCATCGAGGCGGAGTTCGAGAAATTCTGCGACTGCGATCTGCAATGGTCCACCGGCGACTTGCTGCCGCGTCTGCTGCTCGAAGGCGAGCGGACCAAGGCGGATGTGGTCATTGGACTGACGTCTGATGTCACGGCCCGCGCGCGCGCGACCGAGTTGTTTGCCCCGCACGGGCAAGACAACAGCGCGCTGACTCTGCCGATCGAGTGGACCGACGACACATTCCTGCCGTTCAACTATGGCCACACCGCGTTCATCTACAACGAGACGAACATGGATGCGCCCCCTGCGAGCTTTGATGATCTGCTGGCATTGCCCGATGACGTGAAGCTGGTCATTCAGGATCCGCGCACGTCGATTTCGGGCCTCGCGCTGGTTTTGTGGGTGCAGGCCGTCTATGGCGACCGTTCGGCAGAGGTGTGGGAGGCGCTGTCGGACAATATCCTGACCGTGACCAAGGACTGGTCAGCGTCCTATGGCCTCTTCACGGACGGTGAGGCGGACATGGTGCTCAGCTACACGACATCACCGGCCTATCACATGTTTGCCGAAGAAGACTTTACCAAGAAGGCCGCGATCTTCCCCGAAGGTCACTATTTCATGGTGGAAACCGTGGGCAAGATCGCCGGAACGGATCAGCCTGAACTGGCGGATCAGTTCCTAGCCTATGTGATGTCGCGCGATTTCCAGAAAATCATTCCGACTGCCAACTGGTCGCTGCCCTCGGCTCTGCCGCAGGCGGAGTGGCCCGAAGGATGGTCCGAGTTGCCGCTGCCCGAAAAGGTCCTGTTCTATTCCGAGACCGAGGCAGCGGATCTGCAGGCTGACGCGATCGAGACATGGCGCGCCGCACTCAGCCAATAAGTGCCACACCCGGCATCGCCGCAGCGATCCTGATCGTTGCGGCGGTGATGGCCGCCTTTGTCGCCATTGGCCTGCGTGTCGAGGTGACGACGGGCCTGCGTGCCGCGGAATGGCAGGCGGTGCGATTCACGCTGGTGCAGGCGTTTTTCTCTGCCCTGATTTCGGTTGCTCTTGCAGTGCCCGTCGCCCGCGCACTGGCACGGCGGCGTATGCCGGGGCACGCGGTGCTGGTCACACTCTTGGGCGCACCGTTCATTCTGCCGGTCATCGTCGCCGTTCTGGGATTGCTTGCGATCTTCGGGCGGAACGGGTGGCTGAACGTATTTCTGGGCGCGCTCGGACTGCCCGAGGTGTCAATCTATGGCGCGCACGGTGTCGTGTTGGCGCATGTGTTCTTCAACATGCCGCTCGCCACGCGCCTCATCCTTCAAGGCTGGCAGGCGTTGCCCGCGGAACAATTTCGCCTGATCGCGCAACTTGGCCTGCCGCCGGGCGTTGTGTTCCGGACGGTTGAATGGCCGATGTTGCGGCAGGTCGTGCCGGGCGCATTTGCACTTATCTTCGTGATCTGTCTGACGAGTTTTGCCGTCGCGCTGACACTGGGGGGCGGACCCAAAGCGACCACCATAGAATTGGCGATCTATCAGGCGTTTCGTTTTGATTTTGACCTCGGGCGGGCCGCGCTCTTGAGTCTGTTGCAATTGGCCGTGGCCGGTGGGGCGGCGCTGTTGGCGCTGTCTTTCCTGCCGCCGATGGTGGTCCAGCGCGGACAGGACCGCGTCCCGCACAGATGGGACGCAAAGGGTGCTGGCGTGCGGATCCTCGACGCCATGTGGATTGTTTTTGCCGCCGGATTCCTGTTGCTCCCGCTGGCATCTGTCGTGATTGCAGGGTTGGGGGGCATTCTGGAAATGCCACCCGTCGTCTGGCGGTCGGCCTGGACGTCTGTTTGGATGGCGGCGCTGAGTACGGGCCTGCTCGTCGCAATCGCACTTCCGTTGACGGCATGGCTCGCGCAGGCGCGTGGCGGCGGGATGGAGGGCGTCACGCTCTTGGGTCTTGCTGCGTCACCGCTGATGCTGGGGACCGGTTGGTTCATTCTGATATTTCCGTTCGTGAACCCGGTGAGCCTTGCGTTGCCGGTGACCGCGTCGGTCAACGCGTTGATGGCGCTGCCATTTGCGGTCCGCATCTTGTTGCCGCCGACACGTCAAATCCTGACGGACTACGGACGCTTGAGTGCGGGGCTTGGGCTGAGAGGTTGGCCATTCTGGCGGATTGTCCTGTTGCAGCGCCTGCGACCCGCGCTTGGATTTGCCGCCGGGCTGACGGCGGCATTGTCCGTCGGCGACCTCGGAGTCATCGCGCTGTTTGCGGATCCGGACGTGGCGACGTTGCCGTTGCAGATGTATCGGTTGCTCGGCAGCTATCGGACAGATGCAGCCGCCGGCGCGGCCTTGTTGCTGCTGACTCTGGCGTTGGGGATGTTCTGGGGATGTGACACATGGGGGCGTCGTCGTGATCCGGGTTGAAGGCCTGCGGGCGGAACAGGGTGGTTTTACATTGCGCGCGACTTTCGACGTCCCGCGCGGCCGCCGCGTCGCCGTCGCCGGACCTTCCGGCGCGGGCAAGTCAACGCTGCTCGGCGCGCTCGGGGGGTACACGCCGATCGAGGCGGGGAAGGTTTATGTGGACGGTGTGGACGTCACGGCGGCCGCACCGGACGCGCGTGGGATTGCGATGCTGTTTCAGGATGGCAACCTGTTACCGCATTTGAGTGTTGCGCAGAATGTCGGACTGGGCGTGCGGCCCGCGCTGCGGTTGTCCGCGACAGAGCGCGAACGCGTCAGGGACGCGCTCGGTCGGGTGGGCCTGGGCGATTTTGCAGATCGCAAGCCGGGCGCTCTGTCAGGCGGTCAGCACAGCCGCGTGGCGCTCGCGCGGGTTTTGTTGCAACGCGCGCCCGTGCTGCTTCTGGATGAACCCTTTGCGGCACTTGGCCCGGCTTTGCGTGCCGAAATGCTGGCGCTTTCGTCCAAAGTCGTCACGGAAAGCGGTGCGACGCTCATGATGGTCACCCACGCGCCCGCAGAAGTGGCGGGTCTGGTGGATGATCTGATTTTTGTCGATGCGGGCGACGTGGCGCCGCCTGCACCTGTGGACGACGTTCTGGCGAATCCGCCTGAAGCATTGCGTGCGTATCTAGGCGGCTGACCGCAAACCGGCTTGCGTTTCCACAATGCTGATGGCGGCTTGCGCAGCCTCGCGTCCCTTGATGACAAAATGATCAGCGTAGATGCCCATATGATGTGGCGTCTCCTGAAAATGGTGCGGCGTCAGCGATACTGACAATATCGGGACCCCGGTTTTGAGGCCGGCTTGCATCAACCCGTCAACCACCGCACTGGCGACAAAGTCATGCCGATAAATGCCGCCATCTACGACGAGAGCCGCACAGGCGATTGCGCTGTAGCAGCCTGTTTGTGCGAGGGTTTGTGCCATGAGAGGCATCTCGAAGGCGCCGGGGACGTCGTAGACATCGACCTGCGTCGAAGGTATCAACTCGGTGAACCCGTCAAAGGCGCGGTCGACGATGTCGGCGTGCCAGCGGGCCTTTACAAAGGCGAAGCGGGTGTGTGTCATAGGTATATCTCCTTTAGGTTCAGACACTAAACACCCAAGGCGATTGCGCATATGACCAGGTACACCCGAACGGGTGCTGGCATATGCGTTCTCTTTCATCCGGACTATGACCGTCGGCTCAGGCGTCTCACCTGATCTGCTTGTCCCACGATTTTTCGTCGAAAAATCGTGGCGCTCGTGGGCTCGCGCGAATCACCCCGCATACCACCGGTGGGGAATTCCACCCCGCCCTGAGAACAGGTTCAGGTTGCCCTTGTGCCTCGGTCAAGGCAAGAGGGACGCAACGTTTCACGGACCCAAAAAATGCACCCGAACCCCGTTTTCCACTCCGAAACCGCCCAACGAAACCTCGCCTTTGCCAGAGAGCGGGCCTTTGGTGTGTTGGCGGTCAACAGTGACGCGGGGCCAGCGATGGCGCATGTTCCCTTCTTGATCGATGCAGATGGCGCGTATGTCGATCTGCATCTCGTGCGCTCGAACCCGATCGCGCGCTGTCTGAAGGCACCGATGCGGGCGAAGATCGCGGTGAGCGGGCCAGACGGATATATCTCCCCCGACTGGTACAGCGTTGCGGATCAGGTGCCCACATGGAACTACATCGCGGTGCACGTGACCGGCATGTTGGAATTGCGACCGCAAAACGAAATGCGCGACCTGCTCGACCGGCAATCCACGCATTTCGAGGATCAACTGGCCCCGAAACCAGCTTGGAAAACAGACAAGATGACGCCGGCTGTTCTGGAAAAGATGATGCGCCAGATCGTCCCTTGCAGAATGACGATTACAGACGTCGCCGGGACGTGGAAGCTGAACCAGAACAAGCCAGATGACGTGCGGCTGCGCGCGGCGGATCATGTTGAGGCAATGGGGATGGGGCAGGAACTGCGGTTGCTTGCTGCACTGATGCGTGGGGCCTAGGGTACGCCCGAACTCACCGGGAGAATCGCGATGAAGCTGTTGATGGCGGGGCCGAGCCCCTTTGTACGCAAGGTGCTGGTTTTGTTGCACGAAACAGGACAATTCGACGATGTGGAGACTGTCGCAGTGGCGGCAGCGCCCGGTGGCACCGATACGACGCTGAAGGCGGCAAATCCGGTCGGCAAGATACCGGCGCTGGTCCGGGAAGAGGGGCCGACCCTTTATGACAGTCGGGTCATTTGCCGGTATCTGAACGACCGTGGCGGCGCGGATCTGTATCCCATGCAAGGGCAATGGGAGGTGCTTGTCCTGGAGGCGACGGCAGATGCGCTGATGGAGGCTGCCGTGCTGATGGTTTACGAAAAGCGGTTCCGCGATGAAGCGCAGCAGTCGCAGGACTGGATCGAGGCGCAATGGGGCAAGGTTGAAGGCGCGCTGGACGCGCTGAACGCACGTTGGATGAGCCACTTGGCGGGCCCCATGGACGTGGGGCATATCGGTGTTGGCTGCGGGCTGGGTTACCTTGATTTCAGGCACGGTGATCGGGATTGGCGCAAGGGGCGCGATGCATTGGCCAAATGGTATGAGGGATTTGCCGCTCGCCCGTCGATGCTGGCGACAGAACCCGTTGGCTAGACCTGTTGCGCAACGTTCGGTGCCCCAACGGTCCAGCCTGCGAAAAAACCGGGTTAACGCCCTGAAAACAAGGGGTGTGGACGTGTCACACCCCGTACACACCGTGTACACAACCTGTGCACCGGCCGTATGCCCAATATGGACCGGAACCCTGGTTAACGCACCGCGCGGTGCCAAAGGTTGCCAATTGGTAAACATACGGCGTTTGGACCGACATGGTCACTGCAACAAGGGGCGCAAGGCATGATAGGCTACGTCACGGTTGGTGTTGACGACCTCGTGCGGGCAGAGCGGTTTTATTCTGCATTCCTACCGGCTCTTGGTTACGCGCTCGACCACTATCACGGCGACCTGAGCTATTCGTTGCCAGCGGAACCCGGGCAGCATCCCTTGTCGCCCGATTTCTATGTGAAAACGCCGTATAGCGGGCAACCAGCCAGCGCGGGCAACGGGACCATGGTCGCGTTTGAGGCACGTGATCAACAGCAGGTGCGCGCACTGCATGCGGCGGCACTTGCGGCCGGTGGATCTGATGAAGGCGCGCCGGGGTTTCGTGCCGATTATGGCGCCAACTTCTATGTCGGCTACCTGCGCGATCCCCAAGGCAACAAGATTGCGCTCTACTCGAGCAATCCGAACGATCCTACGCGGGACGGCTAGGCGGCAATCTGTGGCCCGGATTTCCGTGGCGCGTACAACATGTGCCTCGCACGTGTCATCGGGCACACGCACAGGCCGCGCGAATGAGTCTTATCAAGGGGTTAAGTTGGCCCCCTGCGACCAACTGTGTCAGTTTGCGCGCTGGACGGAATGCGGGGACCCCGCTAGATAGCCGGGTGAGACAGCCCGCGCGCGCGGGCTTTTACGCTATTTGGCCCCGTCCGGGGCGTTCGAAACTGGAGAGGTCACCACGTGTCGCACGCAGAAGAAGACCACGACGAAACCCGGCGCGATTTCCTGTATTACGCCACCGGCGGTGCAGGGGCGATTGCCGTGGGCGCGGCCGTCTGGCCGTTGGCCAACCAGATGAACCCATCCGCCGACGTGCTTGCACTGAGTTCGATCCGGGTGGACGTCAGCAGCGTCGAACCGGGCACGCAGCTGACAGTCAAATGGTTGGGCAAACCCGTATTTATTCGCCGCCGCACAGAGGCGGAAATCGAAGCGGGCCGCGCGGTCGACGTGGACGACCTGCCTGACTCGATCGCGCGCAACGAGAACCTCTCGGGCGAAGCGCCGGCAACGGACGAGAACCGGACGCTCGACGAAGCCGGTGAGTGGCTGGTGCAGATCGGCGTCTGCACGCATTTGGGCTGTGTCCCGCTGAGCAATGCCGGTGACTACGTGCTCGACAGCGGCGTTGGCGGGTGGTTCTGCCCTTGTCACGGGTCGCATTATGACACCGCAGGCCGTATCCGGAAGGGTCCGGCGCCTGAGAACCTTCATTTGCCTATCGCGGAATTCGTGGACGAAACCACGATCAAACTCGGTTAAGGGAGCTTACAGATGGCTGGAATTCCTCACGACCATTACGAACCGAAGGCGGCCTGGGAAAAGGGCCTGGCCAAGCGGTTGCCCATTGTCGGGCTGATGTATGACACCCTCATGATCCCCACGCCCAAGAACCTGAACTGGATGTGGATCTGGGGGATCGTGCTGACCTTCTGTCTGGCGCTGCAGATCATTACCGGGATCGTTCTGGTGATGCACTATACACCGCATGTCGATCTCGCTTTTGCCTCTGTTGAGCATATCATGCGCAACGTGAACGGCGGTGCGATGTTGCGATACCTGCACATGAACGGTGCCTCACTGTTCTTTGTGGCCGTCTACGCGCATATTTTCCGCGGTCTTTACTATGGTTCCTACAAGGCGCCGCGCGAGATCACGTGGATCATCGGTATGCTGATCTACCTGCTGATGATGGGCACGGCGTTCATGGGTTATGTGCTGCCCTGGGGCCAGATGTCGTTCTGGGGCGCGACCGTGATCACCGGTCTCTTTGGTGCGATCCCCTTTGTGGGCGAAGCGCTGCAGACATGGTTGCTGGGCGGTCCGGCCGTTGACAATGCGACGCTGAACCGTTTCTTCAGCCTGCACTACCTTCTGCCCTTCGTGATTGCGGGCCTTGTGATCCTGCACATCTGGGCCTTCCACACGACAGGCAACAACAACCCCACAGGGGTCGAGGTGCGCCGCACGTCGAAGGAAGAGGCGGAAAAGGACACGCTGCCCTTCTGGCCCTATTTCGTGATCAAGGACCTGTTTGCGCTGGCCGTTATCCTGGTGGTGTTCTTTGCCATCGTCGGCTTCATGCCAAACTATCTGGGCCACCCGGACAACTACATCGAGGCGAACGCGCTGGCGACGCCTGCGAACATCGTGCCGGAATGGTACTTCCTGCCGTTCTACGCGATCCTGCGGGCGTTCACGGACGAGGTGTGGGTCGTGCAGCTGGCAGGGTTCCTGACCGGCGGCATCATTGACGCCAAGTTCTTTGGTGTTGTTGCGATGTTCGGTGCAATCGTGGCGATGGCGCTGGCGCCTTGGCTCGACACCTCTTCGGTGCGCTCCGCACGCTACCGCCCGATGCTGAAATGGTGGTTCTGGCTGCTGGTTGTCGATTTCTTCGTCCTGATGTGGGTTGGGTCCCGGCCCGCTGAAGAGCCGTACAACACCATCTCGCTGATCGCGTCGACATACTGGTTTGCGTACTTCCTGGTGATCCTGCCCCTGCTGGGCGTGATCGAGAAGCCGCAGGCACAGCCCGCGACCATCGAAGAAGACTTTGCCGCGCATTATGGCGGTGACGATGGGGTCAAGGCTCCGTCGGCGCAGCCAGCGGAATAAGGAGAGACTGCATATGTTGAAGAAACTTGCAGCAACCGCCCTCGCGGTCGTGGCCCTGACGACCGGTGCATTCGCGGCCGGACCGGCCAAGAATGCACCGAACGTGGATTTCAGCTTTGACGGTCCTTTCGGGTCCTTCGATCAGAACCAGCTGCAACGTGGCTTGCAGATCTACACCGAGGTGTGCTCGGCATGTCACGGCCTGCAATACGTGCCCTTGCGGACGCTGGGCGATGAAGGCGGCCCGGAACTGCCGGAAGACCAGGTGCGCGCCTATGCCGAGTTCTACGAGGTGTTCGACCGTGAACTGGATGATTTCCGCGTTGCAACGCCGAATGACAGCTTCCCGGGATCAAACCTGGAAAACGCGCCTGACCTGAGCCTGATGGCCAAGGCGCGCGCGGGGTTCTCCGGCCCCTACGGTCTGGGCATCAACCAGCTCATGTATGGCATGGGTGGTCCGGAATACATCACTGCTCTGCTGACCGGATACACCGGGGAAGAGAAGGAAGAAGCCGGCACCATTCTTTATGAGAACACATACTTCCCGGGCGGCTGGATCGCCATGGCGCCGCCGCTTTATGGTGACGACACGGAGTTTGCGGACGGCGCACCGACTGATCTGCAGAGCCTGTCGGAGGACGTGTCCGCCTTCCTGATGTGGACGGCTGAGCCCAAGATGATGGCCCGCAAGCAGGCCGGTTTTGTCGGCGTGGTCTTCCTGACCATCCTGTCGGTCCTGTTGTACCTGACCAACAAACGCCTGTGGGCACCTGTGAAGGCGCGCTACAAGAACAAGTAAGCGCCCACACAATGTCGAACTGACAAAGCCCCGCCGCAACCGGCGGGGCTTTTTCCTTGGCGGTCAGGCAAAGAGTTTGTCCTGCACTCCGACCACCTGTGGCTGACCGGGAAGTAGGGGCAAGGTCAGGCGTGCAGTTGCGCGCTGCCATGTCCCCTTACGGTGGCGGCGACAATCTGGCCTTCGGGCTGCGGGGCGTCAAAGCGCACTTCCGTGAACTGTTCGGTGCGCCCCATATGCGCGTTCTCTGTCAGGATGAAATGCGTCTTGCCCACTTGCGCGGCGAGGTGCTGTGACACCTGCTGATCGCCCAGAGCGCGCAGGCGTGCGGCGCGCGCCTTGATCGCCTTGCCATTCACCTGCGGCATATGCGCGGCAGGCGTGCCGGGGCGCGGCGAATAGGGGAAGACGTGCAGCCAGGTCAAATCGCACTCACTGACCAGCTTGAGGCTGTTTTCGAACATCGCTTCGGTTTCGGTTGGAAAGCCTGCGATGATGTCCGCCCCAAAGGTCATGTCGGGACGCAGACTGCGGGCCTCCTGCGCAAAGCGAATGGCGTCATCACGCAGGTGGCGGCGCTTCATGCGCTTGAGGATCAGGTCATCGCCGTGCTGCAGGCTGAGGTGCAGATGTGGCATCAGCCGGGGCTCCGTGGCGATGGCCTGCATCAGCGCGTCGTCTACCTCGATGGAATCGATGGAACTGATGCGCAGGCGCGGCAGATCAGGCACCAGCGTGAGGATGCGCATCACCAGATTGCCCAGTTGCGGCGTGCCAGGCAGGTCAGCGCCCCATGAGGTGAGGTCGACGCCGGTCAGCACAACTTCGTTCAAGCCGCGATCCACGAGCCGTTTGATCTGATCCACGACGACACCCGCCGGGACAGAGCGGGAATTTCCACGCCCGAACGGAATGATGCAGAATGTGCAACGGTGGTCGCAGCCGTTCTGTACCTGCACATAGGCGCGACTGCGGGTCCCGAAACCGTCAATCAGGTGACCAGCTGTTTCGGTGACAGACATGATGTCATCGACCTGCACCGGTTCCGTGCCAAAGTCACCGGCAAGCCCTGCCCAGGTTTCGGCCTGCATCTTTTCGGTGTTGCCGATAACCGTGTCGACCTCTTCCATGGCGGCAAAGCTGTCCGGATCGGTCTGCGCGGCGCAGCCCGTGACAATCAGTTTTGCGTCCGGATGGGCGCGGCGCAGCTTGCGGATGTCCTGCCGGGCCTTGCGCACGGCCTCGGCTGTCACCGCACAGGTGTTCACGACCACGGCGTTTTGCAGACCCGACGACTGTGCCAACTCCTCCATCGCCTTGCTCTCATAGGCGTTGAGCCGGCAGCCGTGATTGGAAAAGACGGGCGCAGTCACAGGCTGTCCAGAAAGCTCTGCGTCAGCGTGCCGTCGAACACGTGCGCTGTTGGGCCCGCCATCCAGACCCCGTCGTCGCGCCAGTCGATGTCGAGCATGCCGCCGTCCAGTTCCAACGTGACGGTGCGGCCGGTGAGACCCCGCCGGTGTGCCGCCACAGCGACAGCGCAGGAAGACGATCCCGAGGCCAATGTGATCCCCGCGCCGCGTTCCCAGACGCGCATGCGGATGTGGTCCGGCCCGGTCACTTGCGCAAACTGCACATTGGTGCGTTCAGGAAAGAGCGGGTGATGTTCGATGGCGGCGCCCTGGGCGGCCAGATCGATCGCATCAACGTCATCCACGAAAAACGTGCAATGCGGATTGCCCATGCCCGTTCCAACGGGATCGCCCTCAATCGGCAGGTGCAGGGTGTCCACGTCGCGCGCCAGCGGGATGTCTTGCCACGCCAGATGCGGCTGCCCCATGTTGACAGCCGCCATCCCGTCATCGCGCAGGACGGCAGACAACGCGCCGCGCCCGGTCACGTTGATGCGCAAGGCATCCGCCTGCGTCAGGCCCATCTCACGGGCAGCGATACAGCGCGTGGCGTTGCCGCAAGCCGCCGAAATCGAACCGTCGGCATTGTAGAACGTGATTGTCAGGTCTTTGCCCGTTCCGATCACTGCCAACTGGTCAAATCCCACACCGCGATGCCGATCCGACAGTGCGCGCACGAGATCCGGTGTCACATCCAGCGCCTGTGCGCGTGTGTCGACAACGACAAAGTCATTGCCAAGGCCGTGCATCTTCATGAAGGGCCAGTGAAGGGGGGCGGATGCGCTCATCCGGCGCATATAACGCTGGGGTTTGAAGGAATCCAGTATGTCGCAGGAAATCCAGACAGAATCGGCTTGACCCTTTGCGCCACCCTTTCTAGATAGGCCGCCTAGTGGGCCGTTAGCTCAGTTGGTAGAGCAACTGACTTTTAATCAGTGGGTCGCAGGTTCGAACCCTGCACGGCTCACCACTGTTTTCAAAGACTTACGTGGTTTTGTGTGGTTCTAGCAAATAGATAGCAACCACCCAGCAACCACACCCTACAAAAAAGTGGTACGGCTGAGTGGAGTTGTTAATCCTGTCTGAGTTCTACTAGTCCTCCCAGGAACTCAATGTCACTGTGTCTTTTGAAGCTGAAACGCCTCTTTTTGCCTTTAGCAGACTTAACCGTCGTTCATACGCTTTAGTGGCCAACTGAGAGGGGTTGGTCTGGTAGATAAAGCCAACAAGATGCTCGGGTTGAATACCTGCGTCGTAGGCTCGTTGCAGTTCCTCGGCAATTTCTGACTTCTGCCCGCTCTTGAGCATCTCTTCGGTTGGAAAGACCAGGCGAAGGCAAGAATAAAACGCGGACTTAGCATATTTGCTCTTTTTCTTTCGTCGAAGTCTTAGTCGCTCTTTCTTTAGCTCGTCCCTTACGAACTTCCGCAACTCCTTTTCGCGAGACTGATCGCAAATGAAGCACCCGAGTTGGTACACAAGCCGCTTTCGGTAAGACGAAACACTGGTGTGCCCCGATCGGGTGGTCCGGGTTAATTGTTAGTGCATCATGGGCCTTGGGTCCATTGGCACGATGCTTTCCGGCGCGGGTGGGCGGTATCCCAACGCGCTGTGCGGTCTGACCGTGTTGTAGTGAATGCGCCATTGTTCGATCATGATTTGGGCTTCCCGCAGACTGTAGAAGATTTCACCATTGAGCAGTTCATCCCGGAACCGGGCATTGAAGCTTTTGCGCGAGATCGACGTTCATTTGCATGATGGCTTGGACGTTGTGA
>CAZRUV010000059.1:0-20149 GCA_964603315.1 uncultured Rhodobacterales bacterium | reverse complement strand
CGGGCGGTCTGGCCGTGTCGATCGTGGTTGTGGGTGCATTCCTCGCGGCCTCCACCGGCATCGTTGGCGCCACTGTGGTGACCATGGGGCTGTTGGCCCTGCCGACCATGCTGCGCAACAACTACTCGCCCGAAATTGCCACAGGCGTGATCGCCGCATCAGGCACGCTGGGGCAGATCATCCCGCCCTCCATCGTGATCGTTCTGTTGGGTACGCTGGCCGGTGACCTCTATTCGTCCGCACAAGAGGCGCGGGCGCAGGTTGCAGGCTGTACGGATGCCTTGACCTATCTCGGCGAACCGGCTGTGGTCTCCGTGGGCACACTCTTTCAGGCAGCACTGCTGCCCGGCATCATGCTGGCGCTGCTCTATGCGCTTTACGCCTTCGGCTACGCGCTGCTGAACCCGGAAAAGGCGCCGGCGGTCGAAATGGGCTCCACCAATTCCGAGCCGATCACGCGCAACGAAGCCTTCACATGGTTCCTCGGCGCACCTGTCCTGATCATCGTAGGCACCATCCTGCTGGGCAATCTGAACGTCGTGGGCAGCCAGTCCACCACGGTGTCGTCCTTCTCCGACATTGGCGAAGCGGCGAGCCTGCGCACGAATGTGGGTGACGAATGCAAGGCGTCCATGATCGAACTGCACGGGCAAGAGGCCTGGGATGCGGCCATCGCGCAGCAGGAAGAGATCGACGCCGCCGGTGGCATCCAGCAATCCGAACGCCTGAGCGAAGAAGACCTTGCCGCCGCAATCGACGAGAAAATCGCCAGCGCGGCACCGATCGGGACCGGCACGGCTATTCTGCTGATCATTCTGGGTCTCATCCTGACCACCGCCAAGGGCATCGCGCCCAGCCGCGATGCGCAGCCCCTGATCATCGGCGGCATTGGCGTTGTGCTGGCGCTGCTTGCGGATATCGCGATCATCGGGCCAGCCAATTCCGCAGGCTTCTACGTCTTCGTCATGCTGATCCCCTTTGCGTTGATCATGTATGGCGTGGTCGAAGGGGTGAAGCGCTGCGCGCAAAACGAACTTATCCGCGTGGTCTTCCCGCCGCTGGTGCTGATTGTCGCCGTGCTGGGCTCCATCCTTGGCGGCATCACCAACCCGACACCGGCAGCGGCGCTCGGGGCAGGGGGCGCGATCATGCTCGCCGCCTACCGCAAACTGACCGACCTCGACCGCAGCCCCAAGATCATCATCTGGTCCACGCTCGCGATCATCATCTGTATCCTCGTCGGCGTGAACTTTGATCTGCGGATCAACCAGGACGGGGTTTCGGGCCAAAGCTGGTTTGCATTCTTCGTGGCCTATGCCGCCTACCTCTACGCGCTCTTTGGCCTGCTGTTCTCCTGCTATATCCTGTGGGCCAATGGCATCCTCGCACCGGTGGTGCGCGAGACCGCCAAGGTGACGTCGATGGTCTTTACGATCCTGATCGGCTCGCAGTTGCTGAACCTCGTCGTGATCTCTTTTGGCGGCGAGCACTACATCCAGCAATTCCTCAAGAGCTTCGACAACGAGTTCACGGTGTTCCTGATCGTGATGCTGGTGCTCTTCGTGCTGGGCTTCGTGCTCGACTTCCTCGAGATCATCTACATCGTGATCCCGATTGTTGGCCCCGTGATCTATGGCGGAACGTTTGACCCGAAATGGGTGACGATCATGATCGCGGTGAACTTGCAGACGTCCTTCCTGACGCCGCCGTTTGGGTTCGCGCTGTTCTACTTGCGCGGTGTGGCGCCCAAAGAGGTCACCACGGGCCATATCTACCGCGGGATCATCCCCTTTGTTCTGATTCAGGTGGTCGGACTGGCGCTCTTGTGGTCCTTCCCGGGCATCGTGACGCTGATACCCGACCTGATCCCCAACTGATCCGGGAAGGCTGGCGGCCAAAGCCGTCGCCAGCCCCTCGGCTCTGGGTCAAGGGGTATCGCCCCATATGCCCTGTTTGATGACAGTCCGGGTCGGCAAAAGCCCAAGCGCGTTCAAGCGCAGTTCAAGATCCTGCGCACGTTGGACAGCCGCGCGGTCGGTGACCTCCCAATACGTGTTCTGGCTGGCGAGAAACGTGCCTGAACCGAGGGGTTCGAGGTGGCCTGCTTCGGGCAGTTGTGCGGGCTCGAGTGGAAAGGGAATCCAACCGGCCCAACCGATCCCCAACCGATTGACCGGATCAAGCGGACTGTCTTCGCGCGCATAGAACCGTTCTGCCACGGACACATGTTGCAACGGCCACCATTCAGCCAAGGCAACAAGAAGCGCACGCACACGGTCAAGATCCGCCAGCGCCGGCAAAAATGACACGTCAACACTCAGATGCCCGTCCGCGTCATCATAGGCCACTTTGATCATGTAGCTCGGCCGGTTCGCATGTAGGCCCTGCACGCCGGGCGGGCTTTGTGCGACCACAAATGAGAAGGGCGTTGACCCGACGGACGGTCCCTGAAGTTCACGAACAGGGTCCATGTTCTGTGAGGGGTCGGCTGACAGGACGTGGTCCCCGATCCGCCATCCCTGGTCAAACCCGTCAATCTCGGCCAGACGGATCAACAACTGGCCGGCGGACGAGACACCTGCGTCAAAAGACATTGGCCGACGCCGAAACTTCGCTGACATCAAAACTGTGAGCACGCTTTAGCCTCCCGACCACGGCAGATGAAACGAGTCGAACCGAGGAGGATTCCCGACATCCCCACCGCCATTCCAGTAAAAATAGTCCTGACTGTCAAAGCTCGAAAATGCCCAGATCAAGCCGACGTCATCCACTCCGGCGATGCGCGCGGCCTGTTCGTTTGCTTTTCGGACAAGCTGAGCGAATTCAACTTCCGCCAGGAAGGGTCGGTCCGGATCTGCGATCGTACGCCGGCGCGTATCGGGTTCGCCATCCGATCCAATGACCTCTTGATTGTAGGACGTAAGATGCGTGTCGTAGCCATATTTTGCCTCGACCAGAGTACAGGTCGCGGGTTCAAACCCATCCCACGGGTAGGGTCTGGGTCCCGTTGGTGAAGTGTATGTCAGATAATAGAATTCGACGATCCGTCCGTTTGGGCCATCATTGGGCAGCTTGCAGACATATTCCTGATACCGCGCCCATGTGAAGCGTTCCGAATTTGTCTCATCCACGCCTGCCGAAATATAGGTGTTCCAGTCATAGTTGCCGTCAGCATGCGGAGGGCAGGCGTTGCAGCCTTCCACGCATTCGTCCTCGCTGGCCCGGGTGCGCACCTCTTCTTGAATGTCCGAATGCGGAGAAGGTAGATCTGTGACTGGCATCGGCTCACCCAACTCGCCGGCGAGCGATCCGGGTTCGGGGTCTGCCACATCCGTTTCGGTTTCGGCCGGTGGAATGACCGGGCCTACGATCTGACCTTCTTCCGGGTCGTCCGTGATGTTTGGTTCGTCAACGCCACCCGGTTGCGAAATGCCCGGAATGTCGATGTCGGGGATATCGACGTCTTCGGGGTGGGGCGGAAGAAAGGGCAACAGGGGTGGCGGACATTGGTACACTTGCACAGTGCCTCCGGGGATCGGCATCTGCCCGGTCACCGGCGTGCAGTATGCAGTCAGAAAGTCTTCGCGTGTCACGTTACCACCAGATCTCTGCGGCCCGACCGTTGTCGCGCAGGGTAATCTTGATGTGCTGCAGGACGTCACGCGCCTTGGTGTCGGGATCACCGAACGCGGATTGAAAATGGTCAATCACAGAGGGTATCGCAAAAAAGCCGGGGGCCAGCAGCGCTTCAACCATTGTCCAGTTTTTGGTTACGTCTGTGTCGCGCACACCAAAGTCACGGGCCGCTTTGCGGGATCGGCCAATCACCCAGGCGAGTTGTTTGTCGGACAGGTTTGAAACCGGTTCAGGTCTAAAGGCCCTAATCTCAGCGGCCCACTCGGCGTTTATGCGGGCTTCATGAGGTGCGTTCCCTGTTTCTAGCATGTGCCGTGTGAGTTTGAAACGCGTCACTTCTAACTGCCTGCAGATCGTTACGACATGTCGATGTCGGGTTTCGGTGTCCCTGTATGCTCAGTCACTGTTTGTGCGTTGGCCGGGTATCCGGCAGCGAGATGTTTGCCACCTGTTCGGCAATTGGATCGGTGGACAGGGGGTGCGTGTCGGGGCTGAAGCTGTCGGGGTCCGTCATCCTCTGCCAGCGCCCGCCCAGATACACCTCAAGGCCCGCAAACTTGGATTTGTACCCCATCTTCTGGCTGCCCGGGACCCAGTAGCCGAGATACACGTAAGGCAGTCCGGCCTCGCGCGCGATCTCCACGTGATCGAGGATCATGTAGGTGCCCATGGACCGCCGCTGGTGGCCCGGTGCGTAGAAGCTGTAGACCATGCTCAGCCCGTCACTCAGCACATCCGTCAGGCTCACCCCCATCAGGGTGCGACCGCGGTCGTTGGTGTACTCCACGACACGGCTGCGGATGGGCGTTTCCTCGATCATGGCGGCGAATTCGAACACGTCCATGTCCGCCATGCCCCCATCCGCGTGACGGCTGTCGAGATAGTCGCGGAAGAGCGCATACTGGTCTTCGGTGGCCCAGGGTGACGTGGCTCTGCGGTCCAGATCGTGATTTCGCTTGATGGCGCGGCGCTGGCTCTTGGACGGGGCAAAAGCGCTCACGTCGATGCGTGCCGACAGGCAGGCCGAGCACTCCGCGCAGGATGGCCGGTAAAGGACGTTTTGCGAGCGGCGGAACCCTTGCTGGCTGAGGCTGTCGTTCAGCTTTTCCGCATTCTCGCCCTGCAAGGCGGTGAACAACTTGCGCTCCATCCGGCCCTCAAGATAGGGGCACGGCTGGGGGGCAGTTACGTAGAACTGCGGGGCAAGAGGTAGAGTATGACGCATCAACGACCCGTGTGAGTTGTGCGTAATGATACCAAGTCGCCCCTCGCACGCAACCCTGCAATCACTGGATCATGCGCTCACACACGGCGGTTCAGGGCTGCGGTTCCGAGGATCATGTCGGTCAGTCCCTGACCGCGCCCGGATGTGGCCATCAGGATGATCGAGATGAGCTGCAAGGGGGCCACGGCCCAGCTGATCGTGTAGCCCAACGTGTGCAGGAACGCCGTGCCCAGATCGAACCGTGCGCCATTGCGGTCGCGAAACTCGATGGCGGCCACGCGCATGCCCAGCGTTGCCGAGCGGCCCGTCAGCGTCACCACGCGGTACACAAACCCGACCACGGCCATCAGGCCGAGGAAAAAGAACAGGGCGATAAACGCGGTGAAGGGGACGATGATCAGGCAGAGTGCGGTGATCAGAATGGTGTCGATCACCCAGGCCAGCAGTCGCTTGCCCGCCACGTCGCGGTAGAACTGGGGTTGGGTGACAGGATCGGCGAGGTGCATCAAAGCCTCCGGACGAAAAGCGGCCCCGGGCAAGCCGGGACCGGTTGAGATGGTGTTTCTGACTTACTCTTCCGATTTGGCCGCGTTGGCCCGTTCGTCCATGAACTGGTCGAATTCGGACTTGTCCTTGGCCTCGCGCAGGCGCTCCAGGAAGGCTTCGAAATTGTCTTGCTCTTCTTCCAGACGGCGCAGTGTGTCGGCCTTGTAAGCGTCAAAAGCGGAATTGCCGGTGGTGCGCATGGTGGTCATGGTGCGCCCCATGCGGCGGGTCGTGCAGGACTTGGAAAACATGCGTTTGCTCCAGATCATATAGGCCAGAAGGGCGAGGCCGATGGGCCAAAACAGGATAAAGCCGAGGACCATGGTCGCGATCCAGGCACCCTTGCCGTGATCATCAAGCCACCGTTCCGTGCGGGTAAACCATCCCTCCGAGCTGCGCGGTGCGGGTGCAGAGGTGGACATGGACGTCATTTCATTACCTTTCTCAAAGGGGGCAGGGCCCGTTTTGCATATGTGAATGTGTTTCACATTACATAAAATGGGAAGCGACCGCCGCTTTGCAAGAGAAAATGTGAATGTTTTTTACATCTGGCTTATTTCCGTGTGAAATCAGCAATTTGAGCGCCGGATATTTCCAGCAAACGGGCGGGTGCCGCGCGAAAAACGTGATGCGGCGTGCCTGCGGCGGCCCACACCACGTCAAATTCGGTCAGTCGCGGGTCGGCAAAGGCCCGGATCGGGTTGAGATGGCCGACGGGCGACACGCCACCGATCGCAAAACCGGTCTGGGCACGCACGAGGGCCGCGTCGGCCTTGCCCAATGCCTCGCCCGCAACGGCGCCCGCCAGCGCGGGGTCGACCTGATGGCTGCCCGCCGTCAGAAACAGGATGGCGGTGCCACTGACTTGGCCGCGAAAGATGATGGATTTGGCGATCTGATCAATCTCGCAACCGATGGCGGCTGCCGCGTCGGCGGCGGTGCGGGCCAGCGGTGTCTCTCTGATCTCGGTGTCGATCCCGGCCGCTTCCAGGGCGGCGCGGACGCGTTTCAGGCTCTTGCTCATGGGGCGCATCGTATCGGATGGCACTCTGCCCACAAGGGGCATTGACGACACCTGCACAGCAAGGGAAGGGTGCTGACATGTCGCTGATCTCCGCCCTCACGTCCATGCCACGCCCCTTCCAGCCCGAACGCGGGCGCGACGTCGCGGCTCGGGTCGACACAGCCGACCCCACGGCGCGGCAGTTGCTGGAGGGGGCTGCAGGGTGCAGCCCGTACCTTGCCGGTATGATCGAGAAAGAGGCCGCGTGGCTGCCCCATGCGCTGGAGGCACCAGAGGACGCCCTGCAAGCGACACTGTGCCTGGCGCCGGACATGGCTTTGAAACCGGCGCTGCGACAGGCCAAACGGCGTGTGGCGCTGCTGTCGGCTCTGGCGGATCTGGGCGGCGCCTGGACGCTGGAGCAGGTGACAGGCGCGTTGACGCAGCTGGCGGATGCAGCGTGTGACGCGGCCCTGAGCGACGCATTTGAGGCGCAGCGCAAGCGGGGCAAGCTGCCTGAAGGCGACGTGGGCCTGTTTGTCTTGGCCATGGGCAAGATGGGGGCGGGTGAGCTCAACTACTCCTCCGATATCGACCTGATCTGCCTTTTTGACGAAACCCGCCACGCGCCCGATGACTATCCGACGATCCGCAGCGCCTGCATCAAGGCCGTCCAGCAGATGTGTGCTACGCTGAGCGATCTGACCGAGGACGGCTATGTGTTTCGGACCGATCTGCGTTTGCGCCCCGACCCGGCGGTGAACCCGGTTGTTCTGTCCGCCGGGGCCGCCGAGCGGTACTATGAAAGCCTCGGCCGCACGTGGGAGCGCGCCGCCTATATCAAGGCGCGGCCCTGTGCGGGCGATATCGCCGCCGGGGAGGCATTCCTGACGGAATTGCGCCCCTTTGTCTGGCGGCGGCATCTGGATTTCGCCGCCGTTCAGGACGCCCATGACATGCGGCTTGCCATTCGGGCGCACAAGGGCACTGGCGGGCCGATCACGCTGCCCGGACACAACATGAAACTCGGGCGCGGTGGCATCCGCGAGATCGAGTTTTTCACCCAGACCCGGCAATTGATTGCCGGTGGGCGGGACGCGGATTTGCGGGTGCGTGGCACGGTCGACGGGCTGTCACGGCTGGCGGCAAAGGGGTGGATCACGGACGGGCAGGCCAATCGCCTGACGGATCACTACCGCTTTGCGCGCACGGTGGAGCATCGGGTGCAGATGGTGCAGGACGCCCAGACCCACCATTTGCCCAAGACGGATGAGGGGTTCGCGCGGCTCGCGGCGATGATGGACATGGATGTCGGGCCGCTCAAGGACACCCTGCGGTCACGCCTGTCCGAAGTGCACGGCGAAACCGAAGGCTTCTTTGCGCCTGACGCCGCGGCCAAGGCGCCCGAGGCCATCGACAGCGCGGTGCAGGCCCGCTGGCGCAGCTATCCCGCATTGCGATCCGAACGCGGGGCGGCGCTGTTTGACCGGATCGAGCCCATGCTGCTGGCCCGCTTCAACGAAGCGGCGCGCCCGCATGAGGCGCTGCTGGCCTTTGACGGGTTTCTGGCGGGCCTGCCCGCCGGTGTGCAGTTGTTCTCGCTGTTTGAGGCCAACCCGTCGCTGGTCGATCTGCTTGTGGACATCGTCAGCACGTCGCCCGCGCTGGCGGGATATCTGGCGCGCAACGCGCAGGTGCTGGATGCGGTGCTTGGCGGCAGCTTCTTTGCGCCCTGGCCGGGGCAGGACAGGTTGCAGGCCGACGTCGCGGCGCAGATGGCCGCGGCGGGCGACTACGAGGCCAAACTGGATGTGATCCGTGTCTGGGCGCGCGAGCAGCATTTCCGCATTGGCGTCCACATGTTGCGCGCGCTGATCACGAGCGAGGAGGCCGGGCAGCAATATGCAGACCTCGCGACCGCCTGCGTTGCCGCACTCTGGCCCGAGGTGACGGCCCAATTCGCGATCCGGCACGGGCCGCCGCCGGGGCGCGGCGCAGTGGTCCTTGGCATGGGGTCGCTGGGGGCAGGGCGGCTGACGCCGCAATCTGACCTCGACCTCATCGTGATCTACGACGACCAGGGAGCGGAAACATCCGAAGGCACGCGACCGCTTCCTGCGCGCACCTATTACGCGCGCCTGACCCAGGCGATGATCACGGCGATCACAGCCCAGACCGCCCGAGGCCGCCTCTACGAGGCGGATATGCGGCTGCGCCCCTCGGGCAATCAGGGACCTGTCGCGACCAGTTGGCCGTCTTTTAAAAGCTATCAGTGCAACGACGCGTGGTTCTGGGAACACCTGGCACTGACCCGCGCCCGCGCGGTCGCGGGCCCCGAAAGCCTTGCCGAAGACATCGAGGCGCTGCGCTGTGACGTGCTCGCCTCATCGCGCAATCTGAGCGTGGCGATCAGCGACCTTTCGGAAATGCGCGACCGTATCGCTGCGGCCAAGGCGCCGGGGTCGCTCTGGGATGTGAAGGTCGGTCCGGGCCGCTTGCAGGATATCGAGCTTCTGTCCCAAACCGGCGCATTGCTGCGTGGGTCTGCCGCGCGCGACGTCGCCGCCGGGTTGCAGGCCTGCGTGGCCGCCGGATTGTTGAGCGATGCGGATTGTGCCGCGCTCACGGACACTTACGGGGTGCTGACATCCGTGCAAATGGCGGCGCGGTTGCTCAGCACCGGGCCACTGGACGCCGACCAGATCGGAACAAGCGGGCAGGCGATCCTGTTGCGCGCGACACAAACTGAAAGCATAGAGGATGGCGAGGCGCGTCTGGCCGGTCTTTACGACCAGAGCGCCGCCATCATCGACGCGGCACTGGCAAAGGGACAGGCGGCATGAGCAAGTCGGACGATCCAAACGACCCCAAGGGCCTCATCCGCGAAGCCTACCGGATCGAGGGCATCACGAAACCCGATTGCAGAACCATTTTTCTTGACTGGGCCCTGAGCCTGCCAACGGATCGCGCGCAGGACAAGGCGCTTCAGGCGTTGATCGAAACCCATGAGGTCGGGCATCCGGACCACCCGATGACACAGGTTCTGCAAGAGGGACGTCAAGGCATTGCGACGCCCCGCAGACGGGGCGGCTGGCGGGCGCGCAACCGGCCGGCACCCTCCTGAACGTCGCGAAACAATCGTGCAATCAGCGCAAATTTGTCCCAAATTTGCCTCAATTCACCGGCATTTTCCCGACCATAACCAGAGGTGGCGTCAGACCACCGAACCGATTGGAGAGTGGATATGAAACGCATCAGGATTGCTGCATTGCTTGTCATGGGCGGGCTTGTGTCGGCATGTGGCGCACCGAACGTCGGGAGCCAGGCAGCCCCGTTCGAAGCAACCCCGTTGGCCTTTGCCGACGCGCAGGTTGAAACCCCCGAAGCCGCGGCACCGCTGACCGATGTGCGGGTCACGGACATCAAGATCACCGTGCCGCGCAGCCTCACCGTGTCCGAGGCAAACCGCTATCTGCCCAAGGCCGATATCGTCTGGCGCGGAGACCAGATCGGTGACCGGCACGCCCAGGTGGCGGCCATCTTTGACACGGCCATCACCCGCGGTGCGCAGATGGTGAACGGCACGCTTCCCGTGTCGCTGGACATCAAGGTCACGCGCTTTCACGCCCTGACCGAAAAGGCGCGCTATTCCGTGGGTGGCGTTCACAATATCGACTTCGAACTCACCCTGCGCGATCCGGAAACCGGGGCGGCGCTGGCCGATACGCGCTTTGTGCGGGCCGATCTTGACGGGTTTGGCGGCCAGCAGGCCATCAATGCCGAAGCCCGCGGTCAGACCCAAAAGGTGCGTATCACCAACCACCTTGCCGAAGTGATCCGTCAGGAACTGACAACGGCCGAAGGGTTCCAGAACCCGCGCCTTGGCCTGATCCAGGCGTGGAACCACCAGCAAAAGTGATCTTTCGCATCTGATCCGAAAGACGTAGAGGAGGGCGCAATGACTGCGCCCTCTTTTTCTGTGTCCGATCGACCTCGGGTGCGCTTGCGCCCCAAGGTCGACGCCCGCCGCATCCGCCACGGCCACCCGTGGGCCTATGCGAATGAAGTGGTCACCGACCGGCGGACCAAGGCGCTCGCGCCCGGAACACTGGCCGTGCTTGAGGATGAGGCGCGCAACCCGTTGGGGGTGGTTGCGGTCAATCCGGCATCCCGCATCTTTGCCCGCATGCTGGATCGTGACCCGGCCGCACAGGTTGATGGCACTTGGTTGCGGACGCGGCTGCAGCGCGCACTGGCCTTGCGCGAACGCCTTTATGATGCGCCCTACTACCGTTTGATCCATGCCGAAGCGGACGGGCTTCCCGGTGTCATCATCGACCGGTTTGGCGATGTTCTGGTGGTGCAACCCAATGCCGCGTGGGCGGAGGTTCTGCTTGACCCGATGGTGGAGGCGGCGATGGACGTGACAGGTGCCGCGACCGTGATCAAGAACGCCTCCGGTCGGACCCGCACGCTCGAAGGGCTCGACGACCTGTCCGGCGTGGTGCGCGGCGACGCCCCGCAGGCGCCACTGCCCGTGCCGATGAACGGTGCAACCTATCTGGCGGATGTGATGGGCGGGCAGAAGACGGGTTTGTTCTACGATCAGCGCCCCAATCACGCCTTTGCCAAGCGGTTGAGTGCAGGCGCGCGCATTCTGGACGTGTTTTCCCATGTGGGCGGGTTTGGCCTAGCCGCACTGGCAGGCGGCGCGGCACAGGTGACGTGCGTCGATGGCGCAGCGCCTGCACTTGCGCTGGCGGCGGACGGTGCGACCCGCATCGGGGCTGCCGACCGGTTCGACACACGGCAGGGTGATGCCTTCGACGTGCTGACGGCGCTCGCCGATGAGGGGGCGCGCTTTGACATGGTTATTTGCGATCCGCCGGCCTTTGCACCGTCCAAAAAGGCGCTGGATGCGGGGTTGCGCGCCTATGAACGGATTGCACGTCTGGGGGCCGCACTGGTCAGCGAGGGTGGCATTCTGGGCTTGTGCAGCTGCTCTCACGCGGCGGAACTGGGCCGGTTTCATGCCGCATCGGCCCGGGGCATCGGACGGGCAGGGCGCGCGGCGGCGCTGATCCATACAGGCTTTGCCGGGCCGGACCATCCGCAACTGCCGCAATTGGCCGAATCCGGCTATCTCAAGGCCCTGTTCTTCCGCCTATGAAAGTCCTGATCGACGCCAACGTCCTGTTTCCGACGCTCATGCGCGAGGTGGTGCTGGGCGTGGCACGTGCAGGCCTGTTTCAGCCGCTGTGGTCGCCGCGCATTCTCGAGGAATGGGCGCGTGCCGCAGCCCGGCTGGATCCCCTGGCCGAGGCGCAGGCGCGCGCTGAAATTGCGCGACTGCAAGCGGCATGGCCCCGGGCGTCGGTGCGGCATCCACCGGAACTGGAGCAGCGCCTTTGGCTGCCGGACCCCGGTGACATCCATGTGCTTGCTGCCGCCATTCACGGGTCGGCGGACATCATCATGACCGTCAACGCCAAGGACTTTCCGCGCCATATCCTTGCCGAAGAAGGGCTGAGCCGGGTCGATCCGGACGGCTATCTGCAGAACTGCGCCTTGTCCAATCCCTGGCCGGTGACAGCCGTTGCTCAGGATGTGCTGGACGAGGCGCGAAGACTGTCCGGAGAGGACTGGACAATGCGCGCCCTCATGAAGAAGGCGCGCCTGCCGCGCCTTGGCAAAACGCTCGCCACCGCGCAAACACCTGGCCCCTAGAAATATCCTTCGACCGCCTGATCAAGCTGTTTGATCACGGAGCGGTTCAGCTTGAGCATTTTCTGCACCGCCATCGCATCCGGCGGGCTTGGCCCCAAAACGGCATCCAGCGTTGGCCGCATCTTGCCCCAGAAGAGCTGTGCGGTCCGCAGGTTGCGGGCAACACGCGCGTTGGGCGGCGGCGCGACCTCTCCGCTGCCATTGCTCACCATGGCAAATGCCGCGTCGATCTCGTCCAGCGTTGCAGCGAAGCGGTTGCGCATGTCTGTGCCGCCGAGATCATAGAGGACAAAACACATCTCGCGCAGCGCCCGCTGTGTGAGCATCCGTGTGGCTGCGGCACGTTGCGCGGCCTGTTGGGTGCCCGCACCGAGGCCCGCGACATCCAGCGTTGCAAGAAAATGTGTGGCCAGCGCGTTGGACGCGTCGACGGTCCCGTCCGTATCCCGCATGATCTGCCGCATGACGGCGCTGTGCATGTCCCCGGCGATCAATTGATAGATCGCCGGTCGAAAGCCCTGCCAGATGTTCTGCGTTGCGGCAATCGCCGTCAGGTGCTGCGGATCCCGAACAGGTTCGAGACCAAGCCAGTCATGCCCGTCCCGCAACCCGACGAGTGTCGTGTTGTAACTGTCGGCATGCTCAAGCGCCAATGTCGCGTTGCGATCCGCATCAAGGCCAGCCATGGCAAAGCAGGCGGCCCCGCCCATGGATTGCACCAGCGTCGCCTGCCGCAAGGCAAGGGTCACCCGTTTCGCAGTGTCCGCTGTTTCGGCATCAGCCGACACCGCCGCCCAGGGACCAACGGCAAACACCGTCACAAGGACCAACAACAGTCTCACGTCTTTGACCACCAACCGACTTGCTTCGGCATGGTCCTTATCAGCACAGGCTTACCGTATTGCTAAGATGGTTCCGTGATCTGCCAGCGCGTCTCGAGTTTGCGCAGGGCGGCAATGCGCTCTTCGGTCTTGGGGTGGCTCAACAGCCATGCAGGCGCCGCCCCCTTGCGCGATTGCGTAAGTGCTTCGAGTTTTTCAAACATTGTGATCTGCGGCGTCACTCCGATACCGGCCTTGGTCAGGAGCGCTGCGGCATAGGCATCCGCCTCATATTCGTCATTGCGCGACAGGCGGGCGGCCAGAAGGCTGGTCAGAATGCCCGCGATCCAAGCGCCGATTCCCGGGATGAAGCGTGACAGGATCATCGCCAGCGCGGTGCGCAAAGCGTTCTGGCCGGAAAAGTCGATCATCCGTCGGCGGCTGTGTCCAAGGGCGACGTGGCCCAGCTCGTGCGCAATCACACTGGCCATCTCGGCGGCCGAAACCTCGCCCTGCCGGAACTTGTTGTAAAAGCCCCGCGTGATGAATATCCGCCCATCCGGGGCGGCCAGCCCGTTGACCGGCTCAATTTCGTAGATGTGCACCCGTATGCGCGGCAGATCGAGGGCGGCGGCCATCTGATCGCACATCTGCCGCAAGAGCGGATCGGCCAGTTCCGTCGATTGCGCATCCAGCTCGCGCGAGGTGCGCCAGACCGAAAAGCGGTACATGACCAGGCCATAGAGCAGTGCGAGCAGGATCGGGGTGAACTTGATCATGTGGCAGATATGGTGCGTGCGCACCGCAGGGGCAAGCGCCTGAACATTCCGAAGGCCGCAAGTAACGGATGAGCCCAGGAAAACATCGTACGTACAGCGGATGCGGCGGGTTTGATGAACACTGAAGACAAATGGCCCGTGGCGTCAGCGCGATCCTAACGCGTAAGCGCACGCATGCCCCGTCCAAGCCCCTCAAGCGTCATGGGCACCATCTGGTCCGGGCCAAAGATCTCCTGAATCATGCCGATAGAGTGCGTGTATCCCCAGTATTTCTCGGGCACCGGGTTGATCCACAGGTTTGACGCCCACTGGTCGCGGGCGCGCTGTAGCCAGACCTGACCGGATTCAGCGTTCCAGTGTTCGTTTGCGCCGCCGGGATAGGCAATCTCGTAAGGGGACATGCTTGCGTCGCCGACAAAGATACATTTGTAGTCCGGGCCGTAGGTCCGCAGGATTTCGTGGGTCGGTGTCTGCGCGTCCCAGCGGCGGCGATTGTCTTTCCACACGCCTTCATACAGGCAGTTGTGGAAGTAGAAGTGCTCAAAGTGCTTGAACTCGGATTTCGCCGCCGAAAACAGTTCCTCGACGACTTTGACGTGGGGGTCCATGCTGCCGCCAACGTCGAGGAACAGCAGCACCTTGACCGCATTGCGCCGCTCGGGTCGTGTTTTGACGTCCAGATAGCCGTGCTCGGCCGTGGCGCGGATGGTGCCATTGAGGTCCAGTTCCTCTTCCGCGCCATCGCGCGCCCAGCGGCGCAGGCGTTTGAGCGCAACCTTGATATTGCGGGTGCCAAGCTCGACCGTGTCGTCGAGGTTCTTGAACTCGCGCTTGTCCCAGACCTTGACCGCGCGCCTGTGGCGGCTTTCCTTCTGGCCAATGCGCACGCCTTCGGGATTGTAGCCATACGCGCCAAAAGGCGAGGTGCCCGCCGTGCCCACCCACTTGTTGCCGCCCTGATGCCGACCCTTCTGCTCCTCAAGACGTTTCCTGAGCGTTTCCATCAGCTTGTCGAAGCCTCCTAAGGCTTCGATCTCGTTGCGTTCCTCTTCGCTCAGATGCTTTTCCGCCAGCTTCTCCAGCCAGTCGGCGGGAATGTCGACCGCCTCCATGACCTGTTCTATGCTGATGCCCTCCAGCCCTTCGAACGCTGCGGCAAAGGCACGGTCAAACTTGTCGATGTTGCGCTCGTCCTTGACGAGGCTGATGCGCGCCAGATAGTAGAACGCCTCAATGTCATAGGTGGCAAGACCGGCCTGCAAGCCTTCGAGAAAGCTCAGAAATTCGCGCAAGGAGACTGGTATGCCTGCGCGTCTCAGATGTTCGAAGAACGGCAGGAACATGGATCAGATCACCGTGCGGTCCAGGATGATCGTGACGATCAATCCCAACAGCGCAAAGACAATGGCGTAGACGGCCACATATTGCGCAATGTCGAGGCCTTTGCCACCGCGCCGCTTGGCGCTGAGCCCGCCGATAAGCCCGCCGATCAAGGCTGCCGGGATATAGATCATGATACGCTTTCCTTTCCCAAACACGGACTTGGGCGCGTATCTTAACCTTTCAGCGGGCTCAGTGAAGAGATTTCCCGCAGCTTGGCGCGCACGGCCCAGTCCGAGCCGAAGCCGTATCGCGCCCAGCCGAGGCTGTCCAGCCTTACGGAACGTGCCTCGGCGGTGCGGCCCTGCAAATCAAGCGCTTCGGCGCGCAACAGCAGAAGGGTAGACAGAAGGGCGGCATTCTCGTTCAGCGCGGCCTCGTCGATGTGGCGTGCAAGGATCAGCATGGCGGCGTCGCCATCGCCACGGGTGATGGCGTAGGCGGCGAGTTGCGTGGCCACGTAAGCCCGGTGCAGCGAGGCGCCCGGTGTCGCGGCGTAAAACTGATCTGCGGCGCGGAAATGGGACTGTGCGGTCTTGGGGTCCGAGGACAGAAGCAAACGGCCGTTGGCATAATGCGCAAAGGCGCGACGGTGATCCTGCCAGCCCATGGCCTGCGCGATTTCCAGCGCGCGCGCTGCGGCGGCACGACGTTGATTTGCATTGGCACCGGGGCCAAGCGCGGTCTGCACCGCTTCGCTCCAGGCGCGGGGGGTACGTGTGGCGAATTTCGCAGGCAATTTCTCGCCTTGCGGATTGATGCGGGCCAGGATCCTGGGCAGCATTTGTGCAACCTGTCCACGGGTCATGCCGGACCGCAGTTCGGGCGCGTAATAGGCCTTGAGCATCAGCATATCAAAGCCGGTCAGGACAGTGTGCACGTTGTCGTCGTTAAAGACGCTGTCGGGCAGGCGGTAGAGGTCGTTGAGCGGGCCGATGGCCTGGGCCAGTTCCTCGTGCAGGCAGTCGCGCACCTCTTGCGGGCTTGCGTCATTTGGCAGGAAGATCGCCAGCCGTTCGCGCTTGCGCAAGGCCGACCAGCTGGTGCGCGTGCTGCGGCGGTTGGGCTTGTACTCGCGGATCGTGGTGATGTTGGGCACCACAAAGCAGGCGGCATGGGGCAGGGCGCGCCTGATCTCGGCGCGGCTCACGGCTTCGATCGTGATGTTTGCGGCATTGCCGGGTGTTGCTTCGTAGATGTCGATGCCGGCTTCGGTCTGCAGGCGATGCATCAAACGGCGCAAGTCTCCGCCAAGCGATGCTGGTGGTTCTCCGGTGACGCGAACTGAAATCGGCCCCTCGAACCGCGTGAAGAACGGCAGATCCCGGCCCGATTCCAGCTGAAAACTCAACTCGATGAAATCAAGGGCAAGGTCGTTGTTGGACTTGACCGGGGCCGCCGGGCGCGGCGCGCCGAAGGTTTTCATCGGCGGCAGGTCCGATGTCTGCGGCAGGGCGCGCGAAGGGGTGTCGCCGGGCGTCACCGGCACACAGGCGTTCAGGAACAGAACGAAGGGGAGGACAAAACGGCGCATCAGGCGGCCCCCCGATCATATTTGATGAAGGGCGACACCGTGCCGATGCGATCGTAGAGCTTGCGCGCTTCGGTGTTGAAGTCCTGCGTCAGCCAATAGACAGATGGATTTCCTGCCTTGTCTGCGGCGGCATAGACCGCCTCGATCAGGCGGCGACCAATGCCCTGACCGCGAACGCTCGGGTCGGCATAAAGGTCCTGCAGGTAGCAGACGTTTTCGACACGCCAGCAATGGCGGTGAAAGAGGTAGTGGACGAGCCCCACCAGCTTGCCCGCGCGGTCTGCCACAAAGGCGGAAAAGTCCTGCGGATCATCTCCGGTCAGGCGGGCAAAAGTAGTGTCAAAGACGGATTCGGGACGCGACGTTCCATAGAATTCCAGATACGCCGCCCACAGACCATCCCATTGCGGACGGTCCGACAAAGTCAAAGGGCGCACGTTGAGTGCGTCGTTCGGGGTCATTTATACTGCCTGCCTGCCTTTTAGCATATTGGATGCGGACGTTTTCGCCTCTCATCACGGTCAAGATATGGAGCATTTGGGACAAAAGAAAGACATTTTATCCACAGGCACTTGTGACCCCGCTTTGAAGATTGCTTTGTGATCAAAAAGACTCGGTTTCCGGGACGTTTCAGAACTGCAATGCGCAGGCTGGAACCGGGGTCGAACGCGGCTGGCTGCACATCCTCAATGGGGTGTGTTTCACGTGATCAAATCCCGCCAGCAACAGCGCGCGCACCTCACCTGACCGCAAAATGGGTCGGGCAGGGGGCACGGCGCCGATCCTGGCACTGACCGCTCTGAAGCCGGGATCGTCGTGGAAGACAGCCTGTGCCTCGGGTCCCGGCAACAAAGTCTCGCACAGGGCGCCGTTGGCCCAGACAGCGTGATGGGCACCGAGCATGATGTGAACATATTCAACCGTTTGCCGAAGTTGGACGTGTACGCCTGGGGTGGCGACAAATGATTTGGCCGGCGCAAAGACTTCGCTGTTGCCGCTGGTCATTTCCGCCCGCGGAGACCGGATCAGAACGCGATGTTGCGGCGACAGCAGCAGCGGCGCGGTGTTGTCCAAAACGCCAACGTCAAAGCAGATGGGCGCCTGTTTTCCCCATGCACTGCATCTGCGGCGTCCGGTCCAGACGAGCGATTGCGCCCCGGCGTCCAGCGTCAGCACATCATCGCCTGCGCGCAACGCCTCCACGGGGCGCGGTCCGGCGGGTGTGTCGATCAACGTACCCGCGACAAAACACACGAAGGTGTGTGAATAGCTCGGGTTGGTGTCCTCGACATAAAACTGGGGTTGCGGCGTGTCAGGATCGCCGCCGCCATTGCTGGAATACCATCCCTGAAGGTTGAAATCCGGCGTCCAGATCACTTGCGCCGGATTGCCGAATTGGTCGGTACCCTCCAGCACAATGATCCCGCCATCGCCGGGTGCGGCGTCGGAACGCACAACAACGGCATCCTCCATCCTCAAGGGGCCGTCCGGCGTGTTCCACGACACGTCATACCAGTCGCCAAGTTCAAACAGGCGCGGATCCCCGTCGCCTTCGTTCGCCGTGATTTGCAAATCGGTCGAGTCCGACGGCGGATCGTCGAATTCAGATGTGTTCGACGTCACATTGACGTTGCCGCCCGTTGCCGAGCCGAATTCATTGTCCTGTGCAAAAAATACGAGTGTCATGTTCCCGATCCTTTGCCTGCTTTTTGCGGGTCAAGGTGAACCGGGCCATAATGCTCGCATTGTAATTTTTAGAATGCGACCGATCTGTCAGCGCTGTCCCCGTGCCATGAACGCCAGTCGCTCGAACAGATGCACATCCTGTTCGTTTTTCAGAAGCGCGCCGTGCAGTTGCGGCAGGGCACTCGCCCCATCGCGCTTGAGGTCTTCGGCGTCCATATCCTCAGCCAAAAGCAGTTTGAGCCAGTCCAGCACCTCGGAGGTGGACGGTTTTTTCTTGAGCCCCTGCTGGTCGCGGATTTCGAAGAATTGCGTCAATGCGGTGGTCAGCAGGCTTTGCTTGATGCCGGGGTGATGTACCTCGACGATGGCCTTGAGCGTCTCCATGTCCGGAAACTGGATGTAGTGAAAGAAACACCGCCGCAGGAACGCGTCGGGCAGTTCCTTTTCGTTGTTCGAGGTGATGATGACCACGGGGCGTTGGCGCGCCTGAATGGTTTCGCCGGTCTCGTAGACAAAGAACTCCATCTTGTCGAGTTCCTGCAGCAGGTCGTTGGGAAACTCGATGTCGGCCTTGTCGATCTCGTCGATCAACAGCACGACCTTTTCGTCCGCCTCGAACGCCTCCCACAGCTTGCCCTTCTTGATGTAGTTGCTGACATCATGCACCCGGTCTTCGCCCAGTTGGCTGTCCCGCAGGCGGGACACGGCGTCGTATTCGTATAGGCCCTGCTGCGCGCGCGTGGTCGATTTGATGTTCCACTCGATCAGGCGCAGGCCGAGGCTGCGGGATACCTGCTTGGCCAGTTCCGTCTTGCCGGTGCCCGGCTCGCCCTTGACCAGCAAGGGCCGCTCCAGCGTGACAGCGGCATTGACGGCAATCGTCAGGTCATCGGTGGCGATATAGGCGTCAGTGCCTTGAAATTTCATGTGGGATCACCTTGTTGCGGGCCTCAGTTGATGAAGAGGCTTTTAGCCAATGTGGCGCATGATTGTGTAGTGACAATCCAACATACCTCCGGTAGACGCTGCGGCAGGGAACCAGTGGGGCGATGCACGAGGAGCCAAGAGAACCGTTCATGGCCAACGCAAGTCGTATTGAGGGGAAGCAAATGAAGCAGGAAATGTTCTTGCCGGACGATTACCGCCCGGCCGAAGACGAGCCGTTCATGAATGACCGGCAGATCGAGTACTTCCGTCGCAAGTTGCTGACGTGGAAAGAAGAGCTGCTTGCCGGCAGCCGCGACACCATCGAAGGGCTGCAGGACGGAACCCGCAACATCCCCGACGTCGCCGACCGTGCCTCCGAAGAGACCGACCGCGCACTTGAACTGCGCACCCGCGACCGTCAGCGCAAGCTGGTGGCCAAGATCGACTCGGCCCTTCGCCGGATCGACGAAGGCGAATATGGCTACTGCATCGTGACGGGTGAGCCGATCTCGTTGAAGCGTCTGGACGCGCGCCCCATCGCGACGATGAGCCTCGAGGCGCAAGAGCGTCACGAGCGCCGCGAGAAGGTGCACCGCGACGATTGATGCGTCAGCGCTGCGCCATCGTTTTTTTACTGGCGTCACAAGGAAAATGCCGAATGTGATGGCGCCACGCACGGCCGCTGTCTGGTTTCAGGTTGCTGCCGAGTATTGCGACGAAAACAGGCGACGCTACTTGTCTGACAAGTTGAATGCTTTGACAAAGCATCGATGGGCAAAAAACTCGCTTTGACCAATGCGGCACGGTGCGCAAACGTGCATGGTCAATGTCTCGGCCACTGCAACGGAACTCAGAATGGTCTGGAAACTGCTGTCTTGGGGCTTT
>CAZRUV010000058.1:0-20474 GCA_964603315.1 uncultured Rhodobacterales bacterium | reverse complement strand
GTCAGCGGGTGCATCGCCTCGTCCATGCGCAACCCTTCGACATAAGGCCAGTCAAGCACCGGGAACCGAACACCCGGCATCTCGTCCGGGCGCAGCGCGGTTTCGAACGCGACATACTTGCCCTCGGGCTGAACACCCGCGAGGGTCAGCAGGTCAGCCAGTTCGAACCCGTTCCACGGGATCACCATCGACCACGCCTCCACGCAGCGGAACCGGTAGATGCGCTCCTCGATCGTCATCGCCTCGAGGATCTGCGCCATGGAATAGTCGCCCGGTTTGTCGACCATGCCGTCGATCTTCACGGTCCAGGGCGATGTCGTGAGCGTGTGCGCATTGCGTGCCGGATCATCCTTGCGGGTCCCGAATTCGTAGAAGTTGTTATATTGCGTGATGTCTTCCCAGCTGTTGGGCTCCAGCGCGCCAGCCTCTTGCGCCCATCCTGTACCCGCCGCACCGATCAGGCCCAGCCCCAACGCGCCACCCATCAACTGGCGGCGGTTCATGTACGCCGCGTAGGGCGTTACATCCGCCGGTGTCAGGTCATTTTTCCAACGATGGGCCATTCAGGTGCTCTCCGCTTCGGTTTCGGTCACAGTGGCACATAAATGGGAAGCGCTGTCTGGCAAAATGATATCACCTCACGCGCTTGTCACCGGGTTGTAACCTGATGTCATAATGCATGCCCCGGATCAGGCGCGCGCGTCACCCCGATCCACAGAGGGGTAATTCCTGCTGAGCGGTTGCGACCGCCCGTCCGCCTGCACGATCCGCACATGCCGCCGCCGCATCATGCGTGGCTCGGCCACGCCGACGGAATGGGCGATGGTTTCGACCTCGTGGATGATCTCCTTGGCGTAGCGGGTCACACGCTTTTCCTTGTCGGCCACGACAAGGCCCTGCTGAAAGCGTTTGTCATGCGTCGTGATACCTGTCGGGCAGGTGTTCTTGTTGCATTTGAGCGCCTGGATACACCCCAGTGAGAACATGAACCCCCGCGCGCTTGTGATGAAGTCGGCCCCGGCGGCCAATGCCCACGCGACATCGCCGGGGTTCACCAATTTGCCGCTGGCCACGATCCTGATCCGCTCTTTGAGCCCCGCGCGGTCGCGCAGATCCACCACCGCAATGAGCGCCTCTCGGATCGACATGCCCACCAGATCAATCAGCGGCATGGGTGCAGCACCCGTTCCGCCCTCGCCACCATCAATGGTGATGAAGTCCGGCGCGCTATCCGCGCCGCGCCGGTTGATTGTCTCGAACAACTCGGTGATCGGCTCTTCTGCGCCCATCACGGTCTTGATGCCGACGGGTTTGCCCGTGACGGTCCGCACCCGGTAGATCAGGTCCAGCAGGTCGTCCCAGTCGTCCACCTCCGCATGCCGGTTGGGCGAGATTCCCGCCTGCCCGACCCTGAGACCCCGGATATCTGCAATCTCTTTCGTGACCTTCTCGCCCGGCAGAATGCCACCCTTGCCCGGTTTGGCCCCCTGCGCCAGTTTGATTTCGAACATCCGGACCTGTTTGTGCGCCGCAACCTGCCGCAACCTGTCATCGCTGAGGTTGCCGTGTTCGTCGCGCACCCCGAATTTTGCCGTCCCGATCTGAAAGACGATGTCGCAGCCACCTTCCAGATGCATGGGGCTCAGACCACCCTCGCCGGTGTTCATCCAGATACCCGCTTCCTTGGCTCCCCGGCTCAGCGCGCGCACCGCAGGTTTCGAGATCGCCCCGTAGCTCATGCCCGAAATGTTGAAGAAAGACCGCGCCGTGAATGGTATCTCGGCGCCCGGCCCGATCACCATCGGTGCCGTGCGGGCGTATTGATCCTCGAGCGGTGGAAAGGCTGCATTGACGAAGATCGGCGTGCCCGGCACGGACAGGTTGCGCGTCGATCCGAAAGCAACTGTCAGACTGTGCCCTTCGCCCGCGCGTTTGACCCATTCCCGCTGCGCCCTGTTGAACGGCAATTCCTCGCGGTCCATGGCAAAGAAATACTGGCGGAAGAATTCGCCCAACGCGCTGAACAGGTGGCGGAAGCGGCCAATCACCGGGTAGTTCCTGCGGATCGCGTCGCCGGTTTGCGTTCGGTCCATGACAAACATCACGCCCACAACCGCAGCGATCAACCCGATCAAGAACACAAAGAGGACGACAAAACCCTCCAGCACCGACATCGCGAATCCCATATGACCCTCCACAACCCACGCACATGCAACTGTGCAAACCCTGTCGGCCAGGCACAAGGCATCAGCGGGATTTTGCCAGACATAACAAAGTCGTGAGTGGTCGCCCAAAAACGCGCTGGCTTAGGCGGTCCGACACAGAGGTCAAGGGCGCGTGGAAAAATTTCCCACTGATCCAGAGTGCGTCCTGCGACGTTTCTTTCCCGATGCCACTTTGGCGCATCGCTCACATAATGGGAGATACCAACATGATCCGCACAACTCTTCTGGCCACTGCCGCCACGCTTGCCTTTGCCACAGCAACGATCGCAGGCGCGAAAAAGGACATCGTCGACACCGCCGTGAACGCGGGCTCATTCGAGACGCTCGTGGCAGCCGTGCAGGCCGCTGGCCTCGTTGACACACTCAAAGGCGACGGCCCCTTCACCGTCTTTGCGCCGACGGATGAGGCATTCGCCGCTCTGCCTGCGGGCACGGTTGAAAACCTGCTCAAGCCCGAGAACAAGGACATGCTGACGGCCATCCTGACCTACCACGTGGTGCCGGGCAAAGTGATGTCGACCGACCTCGCCGACGACATGGAAGCGGCCACCGTGCAGGGCGAAGCGGTCACCATTGACCTCGACGACGGCGTCAAGGTTGAGAACGCCACTGTTGTCAGCGCCGACATCGAAACGACAAACGGCGTCATTCACGTGATCGACACAGTGATCCTGCCCGAAGCGGCCAGCTGATCCACGACAAACGAGGGGGGCACCGGTCGGTGCCCTCCGACACCCTCGCGGAAGCGACCGCGACCACAATGCCCGACGACGCCGCGCAAACCGCTTACCAGTGATTTGGGTGGTGGTGGTGGCGTGGGGGAGACTTGAACTCCCGACCTCTCGATTATGAGTCGAGCGCTCTAACCAGCTGAGCTACCGCGCCATGGAGGCGTCACCTATGCCAGCCCATAAGAGTCGTCAAGCACGAATGCGGACCTAGCCGCCGCGCACCGTTTCAATCATCAGCGTCACGTTTTCAGGGTCGGCATCCGGCGTGATCCCGTGCCCGAGATTGAAGATATGCGGACCCTTTGAAAACGCACTCACGATCGCACGCGTTTCGTCGATCAGGGCCTGCCCGCCCGTCACCATATGCGATGAGGCAAGGTTGCCCTGCACGCAACCGCTGACCTGTACGTGTTCCGCACCCCAGACGGGTGACACGGAATTGTCGAGCGCAACGCAGTCCACGCCAGTCGCCTCGTGAAACCCGATATATCCATCACCCGCTTCCCGCGGGAACCCGATCACCGGAATATGCGGGTACCGTTCCTTGAGTGCGCGTGTGATTTCGGCGCAGGGCAAAACGGCGTATTTTTGAAACGCCTCGCCTTTCAGCGATCCGGCCCAGCTGTCAAAAATCTTCACCACTTCGGCCCCGGCGTCGATCTGGGCGCTCAGGTATTCAATGGTCGCTGCCGTGATGCGCGCCAGCAGAGCTTCGAACAACGCAGTGTTGCCCGCCATCAACGCATGCGCCGGGCCCTGATCCGGGGTGCCCTGCCCGGCGATCATGTAGGTCGCCACAGTCCAGGGCGCACCGGCAAAACCGATCAGCGTTGTTTCTTCCGGCAGTTCGCGTCGAAGGATACGAACCGTCTCGTAGATCGGGTTCAGGGTGTCGTGAATCGCATCCACCGGCTTGAGCGCGTCAAAATCCGACTGCGCGGTGATCGTCGACAGGCGCGGCCCCTCGCCCGTCACAAACCACAGATCCGCCCCAAGCGCCTGCGGCACCAGCAGAATGTCGGCAAAGAGAATTGCGGCATCGAACCCGTAGCGCCGGATCGGCTGCAACGTCACCTCGGCGGCCAGCTCCGGATTGTAGCACAGCGATAGAAAGTCCCCGGCCTGCGCCCGCGTCGCCTTGTATTCCGGCAGATACCGCCCCGCTTGCCGCATCATCCAGATCGGCGGCGTCGGCAAGACTTCTCCCGCAAGGGCCCGCAAAATCGTCTTGGACTGCACACTGTCTTTCATTGCGTACGCCTCCCGTGGTGGATTCTAGTTGTCAGGATAAGTTGACACTTCTAAAAGATAAACCCATGACAGTGCGACTTCCTACTTCCACGGCTCCGCTCAAGATCGGCACCCGTGGCTCTCCCCTTGCTTTGGCCCAGGCACACGAGACGCGCAAGCGTCTGGGCGCCGCATTTGATCTGCCGGAAGAGGCATTTGAAATTTGCGTGATCAAGGTCACCGGCGATGACCGGTCAATGATCGCGGCGGACCGGCCGCTGAAAGAGATCGGGAACAAGGGCCTGTTCACCCGCGAGATCGAAGAGGCGCTGCTGGATGGCTCCATCGACATCGCGGTTCATTCGATGAAGGACATGCCGACGGTGCAACCCGACGGTCTGATCCTCGAGACCTATCTGCCCCGCGAGGATGTGCGTGACGCTTTTGTGTCGCCGACACTGTCGTCGCTGCAGGATTTGGCCGAGGGGGCGACGGTTGGCACGTCCTCCCTGCGACGTCGGGCGCAGCTATTGCACAAACGCCCGGATCTCAACGTGGTCGAGTTCCGCGGAAACGTGCAGACGCGACTGAAAAAACTGGCCGATGGTGTTGCAGATTGCACCTTCCTTGCCTGCGCGGGTCTCAACCGCCTCGGTATGAGCGACGTCCCTGCGACACCCGTGGATCCATCCGACATGCTGCCCGCCGTGGCACAGGGCGCCATCGGGATCGAACGGCGCACCGACGACAGCAACACCGCGCGCCTCCTTGCGGCCATCCACGATTCGCCCACAGGGCACCGCCTTGCTGCGGAGCGGCAGTTCCTCTTCACGCTTGACGGGTCCTGCGAAACGCCCATTGCGGCGACCTCGACCATTGCAGACGGCACGCTGACATTGCACGGCGAAGTGCTGCGACCGGACGGCTCGGACGCCCTGTCCGGCACGCGCACCGGCGCGATCGAGGACGGACCTGCACTTGGAACGGACCTCGCCCAGGACTTGCTGAAACGCGCCGGCAAGGGCTTTTTCGACTGGCACTGACGCTCTTCCGGCTCAGCAAGCGTACGGGCAGTGTCTCGGCTTGACGCGGCAGCACCCCTGCGCGCAGATTTGAGCCATGCCGGACCCAAGCGTTCACCTGCCCACGCATCTTGTGGAAAACCAACCCCCGACGCCCGAAGACCGCGACCTGTGGGCCAGCGATCCGGTGCTGCGCAGCTGCCTTCCGGACATTGACGCCCTGCATTCATACGGGTCAGCGCTTGGACGTGCCGACACACGGGCAGCGGCGCGCGACGCCAACAGACACTGCCCCGAGCTGCAGCAGTTCGATACCGGCGGACGGCGGCTGGACGAGGTCGCCTTTCACCCGGCCTATCACCAGATGATGACACTCAGCCAGTCGGCGGGCTACGCGGCCACGGCCTGGGACGGCGGCAGTCACCTTGAACATGCCGCGATGGTCTACCTCGCCAGCCAGGTTGAGCCCGGGCACTGCTGCCCCTTGACCATGACCTATGCCGCAGTCCCCGCTTTGGCGGCGGACACCAAGCTAACCGCAGTTTGGAAACCCAGACTGACTGCACGCGCCTACGATCCGCGCGTGTGTATCGTGGACCGAAAGAATGCCGCCACGCTGGGCATGGCTATGACCGAGAAACAGGGCGGGTCTGATGTGCGCGCCAACACCACGACTGCCGTTGCGGACGGCGATGCGTGGCGGCTCACCGGGCACAAATGGTTCTGCTCCGCCCCGATGTCGGACGGGTTCCTGACGCTGGCCCAGACACGCCAAGGGCTGACCTGTTTCCTCGTGCCAAGATGGCTGGACGAAGAACGCAACGCCATCCACCTCATGCGGCTCAAGGACAAGCTGGGGAACACGTCAAACGCCTCGTCCGAGATCGAATACCATGGCGCATTGGCACATCAGTTGGGCGAGGAAGGGCGCGGTGTTCAGACGATCATCGAGATGGTCCACCACACCCGGCTCGACACCGCGATGGCACCGGCCGGGATCATGCGCGGCGCGCTGGTCGAAGCGATGCACTGGGTGCGCCACCGCAGCGCCTTTCAGAAACGGTTGATCGACCAGCCGCTGATGCGCTCTGTCCTTGCCGATCTGATGCTTGATTGGGAAGGGGCGACGCGGCTTGGCCTGCATGTCGCGGCGGCCTTTGACAGCACAAACGCCGAGGATCGCGCCTATGCCCGCGTGACCGTGGCACTGGCCAAATTCCTGAACAACAAGCTCTGCCCGCGCGTCACATACGAGGCGATGGAGGCATTGGGCGGCATGGGGTATATCGAGGACACGCCGATGCCGCTTTACTACCGCGAAGCGCCCCTGAACGGGATCTGGGAGGGGTCAGGCAACGTCATCTGCCTTGATATCCTGCGCACGCTGGCGCGCGAGCCGGACGCGCGTGACACGCTGAATGCGCAACTGGACAACGCGCGCGGGGCGGACCGACGTTACAATTCTGCGCTTGACGCACATCGCGACCGCTGGCCCGGACTGCCAAACGAAACAGACGCACGGCAGTTCGCAGAATCCACTGCACTGTTGCTGACAGGGTCGGTGCTGATGCGGGACGCGTCGTCGGCCGTGTCTGACGGGTTCATCGGGTCACGTATCGCCGAAGGACGCGGCCATATCGCCGGCACTGCCAGAGGTCTGGATGCCGATGCAATCCTGAGCGGCTTTGATGCCTAGACCCACTTGGCCAGCGGCGGCAGGCTCATGAGGACAGCGTTCGCGTCGTGCCCCGTCTCAAGCCCGAATTTCGTGCCACGGTCATAGACCAGATTGTATTCTGCATAGAGACCCCGATGCACCAGTTGCGCATCCTTGTCTGCCGCGTCCCAATCCTGCACCCGCCGCTTTTCGACCAGCGGCACGTAGGCGGGCAGAAAGGCACGGCCAATGTCCTGTGTCAGCGCAAAATCCGCTTCCCAATCGCCCGAGCAATGGTCGTCCATGAAGATACCGCCGACGCCTCGTGCCCGCTTGCGGTGCGGAATGTAGAAATACTCATCTGCCCATGCCTTGAGCTTTGGGTAAAACGCCGTGCCATGCGGGTCCAGATGCGCCTGCTGCTGGGCGTGAAAATGCGCTGTGTCCTCGGAATACTCGATGCAAGGGTTCAGATCGGACCCCCCGCCAAACCACCATGCGTGCGGGGTCCAGAACATCCGCGTGTTCATGTGCACCGCGGGCGCGTGCGGGTTCTGCATATGAGCGACAAGGGAAATGCCCGATGCCCAGAACCGCGGATCATCCTGCATACCCGGCAAGCCCTTGCGGGCCATCATCGCCGCCTGCGCCCGCTCGCCCAGAGTACCGTAGACGGTCGAGACATTGACGCCGACTTTCTCGAAAACACGCCCGCCGCGCATGACGCTCATCAACCCGCCACCCGCGTCCGACCCGTCTTCGGCCGTACGCTTGGTCTCGCTCACCTCGAACCGGCCCGCGGCCGCATCCGACATGGGCCCGGCATCGTGACTGTCTTCCAGCCCTTCAAAGGCCGCGACAATATCATCGCGCAATTGACGGAACCACGCCGCCGCACGGGTTTTCTGAGTGTCGAATTGCTCGGTCATGCGCACTGTCCTGTTAAGTTGACAGATTTTAACGCGAGTTGGGGCGCGAGGCCAAGTCCCAAGACGACCTCTGCACGCGACTTGCCTGTGGGAAGGTGTTCAATGCGCAGGAACGTCCACCGGATCAAGCAGGCTGCGCCCGCCATCCACCGTCAAAACCTCGCCGGTGACAAAGCCCGAACCGTCAGACGCAAGGAACTGCACCGCATCGACCAATTCGGTTGGTGCCGCGATCCGGTGCAAGGGGGTGTGGGTTTCGATTTCGTCGCGCCACTCGGGATTGTCACCGATGGACGACTGCAAGGATGCCGACATCACCGACCCGAAAGCGACCGCGTTCACCCGGATCCGTTCCGGCGCGAGGGCCAGCGCCATGGACCGCGTCATCTGCTCCAGCGCGGCAGACGAAATCGAGTAGGCCAGCAATTCGGGGCGCGACTGATGGGCGGCGATCGAACTGAGGTTCACGATCGAGCCGACACTGACGGCGTCGCTGTTCTTTTCCGCCTGCTTGATCATCCGGCGCGCAACCTGCTGGCTCAGGCGGATGGCCGTCATCAGGTTCTGTTCCAGCAACACTTCGACGCTTGTGTCTTCGGGGTTCAAGGCATCCGTGGCCATGACCTGCCGTGACGCGTTCACAAGGATGTCCACCTGATCAAAGGCATCAATCGTGGCCGAGATCAGGTTGGCGATGGTCAAACGCTGCCGGAGGTCACCGGCAAAATAGCGAATGTTGCCCTCTTCGGCCACATCGCCCAGTTCGTCCGCCAGCTTCTTTTCGTCCATATCGGCGCACATCACATTGGCGCCGCGGTCGGCGAAATGCCGTGCGATGGCAAGACCGATGCCATTGGCAGCACCCGTAACGATGGCCGTCTTGCCGTTGATGGAGAATGACATGGGCTACCCCCTGCTCCGCTTTGGCCGTTCAGCCCGCACCAGTTTGAACCGCGCATCGCCGCCCAGATCAACCACTTTGGCAAACCCCTCGTCCAGAGCGGCCTCATACGGCAGGTGCCGGTTGGCGACCATCCACACTGCTCCATGCGGTTGCAGGATACGCGCTGCGGCTGAAATGAAGGCGCGCCCAAGGCCCGGATCGGCGGCGCGCGACTTGTGGAAGGGTGGGTTCATGACAACGGCGTCGACTTTCTTGGCCGGTGTCCAGGTCGTGGCGTCCGCCCAATGAAACTGCGCCCGCGGGTCGGTCACATTGTGGCGTGCGCATTGCAGCGCCATGTCGTGCACCTCGACCAGATGCACTGCATCAACCTGCCGCGTCAGGATATGCGCCGACAGATAGCCCCATCCCGCACCCAGATCCGCGACCGTGCCCACCATCGCTTCGGGCAAGGCGTCAACCAGCAGCGCGGACGCCGGATCAACCCCATCGGCGGAGAACACGCCCGGCGCGGTCCAGAATCCACCCGCGTGCAGTGCGGGCCCGGCCGCCCAGTCGCCGAGGTCGAGACCGCCCCGCACCCAGTAAATCTTGCCATGCGCCTTGGAGATGGGTGCGCCCACATCGCCGCGCTTGCGCAACGCCTTCAACATCGAATCCGCACCATCGACCTTTTGCCCATCCACGATGACCCAGCCATCGGTCTGTGCCGCAGCGCGGCTCACCAGAGCCTGCGCTTCGGCCCGCGCCCGTGTCAGGCAAACGATCGAAGTCTCAAATCGCGTGTCCGGCATTTCCGCGCTGGTCGCATAACCTTGCGCTGCAAAGGCCGCACAGACCGTGGCAAGCGGTGACACGACATGAACACGGTCCCGGGGCAAGGCGGACAAATCCGCGTCCGCCGACGGATGCAGCACGGCCACGGCGCCGTCCTCCGGACCGGCCAGCGCCTCCAGAGCCAAGGGCAATCGATCTCCGATCACCTTACTCTTCTTTCTCCATGGTGCATTGCAGCGGGTGCTGGTGGCGGCGCGCATAGTCCATTACCTGCGCCACCTTCGTCTCCGCGATCTCGTGGCTGAACACGCCCACGACCGCCAGACCTTTCTTGTGCACGGTCAGCATCAACTCGAACGCCTGCGCATGGTTGAGGCCAAAGAACCGCTCAAGCACATGCACAACAAATTCCATCGGCGTGTAGTCATCATTCAGCAGCATCACCTTGTAGAGCGGCGGCCGCTTGGTCTTGGGCTTGGCTTCGGTGACGACACTGACATCGCCGTCCTCGTCCTGCTTGTCTGCCATCATATGCCAAACAGATTGCATCTGCGCCTCGCGTTCGGGGAATCCACTGGAGTGCCTTGGGCCTTGCTATATAACGCGTCTGTCGATTTAGAAAAGAGAAAGCGCACGCCATGTCGCAGGTCACCCCGCCGGACCCCATCAGGCCAAGCGACCTGCGCTGCATCGCATTCGATGCCGACGACACCCTCTGGCACAATGAACGCTACTTTCAACTCACGCAGGCACGGTTTGCAGAATTGCTCGCCCCACATACGGATATGCGCGACCTCGACGCGCGGTTGCTGGCCGCCGAACGGCGCAATCTGGGGCACTACGGATTTGGCATCAAAGGCTTTGTTCTGTCGATGATCGAAACCGCGCTCGAGGTCACCGAAAACACCGTGCCAGGCGCAGTCATTTCCGAATTGATTTCTGCCGGGCAGGAGATGTTACAGCACCCCATCGATCTGTTGCCGCACGCGTTGGAGGCCGTCACGGTCGCAAAGGCACATGCCCCCGTTCTGCTCATCACCAAGGGCGATCTTTTGGATCAGGAGCGTAAACTGGCGCAATCAGGGCTTGGGGATGTCTTTGACGGGGTCGAGATCGTGTCGGACAAACACCCCGCCGTCTACGCCCGCATCTTCGCAGCATATGGCGGTGCTGAGGCTGGCATGATGATCGGCAATTCCATGAAATCCGACGTGCGCCCGATGATCGACGCCGGAGGGTACGGCGTCTTTGTGCCCCACGATCTTCAGTGGGACATAGAGGCCGCGGAGGCCCCCACGGATCACCCGCGCTACCGCGCCATCCCCGATCTCGGATCGGTGGCGGATCTGTTGGGCTAGCCCCGGTTCGCGCGCCACATTCTTGCCACAATCGCCGGTCTTGCGCTGCTTGCACAACCCTCCCCAATATCTGGGATCGCTGCTGCGCAGAAAAACGGAAACGTGAGGGACAACAACACTTTATCGAAAACAGTTCCTGTGTTACCGTTGCCCCATAAAAACAAGGTCAGTCGAACAATCGGCGGCCAGAGGCAGACATAGGCAGGTTTATCGTGAAGGTTCGGCGCGCACAGCCGGCCCGTATTGGGCTTTTCGTATTTGCAGCACTGTGGATGTTCATCATCCTTCCCGCATCCGTCATGGCGGCCCCCTATGCGGCCATGGTGATGGACGCACGCACGGGCGAGGTTCTGCATTCCCGAAATGCGGACACCCGCCTGCACCCGGCGTCACTGACCAAGATGATGACGCTTTACATCGCCTTTCAGGCGGTCGAGCGGGGCGAAATCTCGCTTGACACCAAGGTCAGGATTTCCAAATTCGCCGCCTCCGAGCCCCCTTCCAAGCTCGGCCTCAAGCCCGGCCAGCGCATTGCCTTGCGCTATCTGATCCGCGCCGCCGCCGTGAAATCTGCAAATGACGCCGCCACCGCCATCGGTGAGGCGATTTCCGGCTCCGAAGCGGCCTTTGCACGCCGCATGAACCGGACGGCCAAGGCACTTGGCATGACCCGGACCACATTCAAGAACGCACACGGCCTGACCGAATCCGGCCACCTGTCGACCGCGCGTGACATGACGATACTGGGACGCCACGTGCTTTATGATTACCCGCAATACTACAACCTCTTTTCCCGTCACTCGACCCATGCAGGCGTACGCGAGGTGGCAAACACAAACCGCCGCCTGCTGAGCGCCTATCGCGGCGCCGACGGGATCAAGACAGGGTACACACGGGCTGCAGGCTTCAACCTTGTGGCCAGTGCGGAACGTGGGAACGAACGGGTCATCGCCACCGTCTTTGGCGGCAAGTCCACCGCGTCGCGCAATGCCCGCGTGGCCGAATTGCTCGACATGGGGTTTCGTCGTGCCCCCAGCCGTGCGCCGCTGCGCAAACCGGCCAAGCCGAGCTATACGCCCGACAGTGGCCCCGTTGTGGTGGCCAGCAACGGCACTGCGCCAAAAGGCGCCGGCAAGATCATCCGTCTGACCGGCGCTGTGAAAAAGTCCCTGCGCCCGGTGCTTCGACCGCAGGCCGAACCCGCTCCGGTTCTGGTTGCCGAAGCTGAAACGCCTCAGGCCGTTGTCGATTCCAACGATATCCTGACGGCGCTCGAAGTGGCACAGGCGACCGTGGCACCCGTCAAGCCGAAACCGGTCGTAATCCCGATGAAACGCCCGGCCGCACGGCCCGGCAACGTCGTGCTTGCGCGCGCGGAACCCGAAGTGGTCACACGCCTCTCCACATCCGGCGGCCGCCACTGGGGTGTCAACGTGGGCCGGTATCCCAGCCGCTACAAAGCCGAGAAAGTCCTGTTGCAAACCGCCTTGACCGAAATGTCGTCGCTGGACGGTTCGTTGCGCAAAGTGGTCCGCAAACCGCAGGGCTTTGACGCCAACTTCATGGGGCTCACCCGCGAAGGGGCGGACCTTGCCTGCCGCCGGTTGAAAGCCCGCAACGTCACCTGCTTCACCATCGGCCCGCAATCCTGACGCCCGACGGGACGGTGGGCGGGGCGTCTTTGGCGCGGCATCGCCGCGACAAACAGCGTCCGCACAGCGTCACGGCCTGGGATGATCGTCCCAGGTCTCGTCGAGAATGCGGCGGCTGTCGCCATCCGGGTCCTCGTATTGACGGCTCCTGAGCGTGTATAGAAACCCGATCAGGCCGACGGCCCCCAACATCAGGGACACCGGGATCAGATAGGCCAGCACATTCATCTCCAGATCCCCCGCACCGCGTTCAGCGACACCGTAATCGACGACGCCGACATCGCCAGGGCGGCAATCAGGGGCGTCGCAAGTCCCGCAACCGCCAAGGGCACCGCAACGATATTGTAAATCGTCGCGACCTGGAAATTCTCCCTGATCCGGCGCCGCGCCACCCGCGCGCAGCGCAAAACCTCCGGCAACGCATCAAATTGCGTGCCCAGCAGCACCATGTCCGACGCGACCCGCGCGGCATCAAGTGCAGAGGCCGGCGACAGGCTCACATCCGCTGCCGCCAATGCGCCCGTGTCATTGAGGCCGTCGCCCACCATCAGAACCCGGTGCCCCCGGGCCTTCAGCGTTTCGATATGCGCCACTTTCTCCTCCGGCAGGCAATCGGCGCGGGCATGGGCAATCCCTGCCGCCTGCGCTGTTTGCGCCACCGCAACCGCGCGATCGCCGGACAGCAACTCGACCCGCAGTCCTGCAGCCTTCAACGCTGCGATCGTCTCGGGCACACCGGGGCGCAACGTGTCCGCAAACCGGATCGGCACCGCAGGTGCCGCACCGAGCGCAATCCAGGTGCACAAACCCGGATCGTCCGCATCCGGCACGGGTCCCGCCCAACCTGCGCGCCCCATGCGAACGATTTGACCGCGCCAGACACCTTCCGCGCCGTATCCCGCAACCTCGCGGACGTTCGAGATATCGGCCGCCGGCCCGTCCTGTCTTGCAATGGCAAGCGCGAGTGGATGGGTTGATCCGCGCGCAAGCGCAAGCGCAACCCGGCGCACATCTTCGGGAACATCATCCCAGGCAAGCACGCGCGGTACGCCCTCGGTCAGCGTTCCGGTCTTGTCGAATACGACCGTATCAACCTCGGCCAACCGCTCCAGCGCCGTCGCATTCTTGATCAACACACCGCGACGGAACAGGGCGCCGGAGGCCGCGGTTGTCACCGCAGGCACCGCAAGGCCCAACGCGCACGGGCACGTAATGATGAGAACGGCAGCCGCGATGTTCAGCGCCACCCGCATATCCCCGGTCCACAACATCCATCCCAACCACGCCAGGGCGGCCAGAATATGCACGCCGGGCGCATAGAGCGCTGCGGCCTTGTCAGCCAGCGGCGTGTAGCGCGCGCGCCCGGCCTCGGCGACGGCAACAAGGTCCGCGAGGCGGTGCAGCGCCGTGTCCCGACCCACCGCCGTTGCCTCGATGGTCAGCGGACCGCTGAGCACCGTTTCCCCAGCGGCCACGGCGTCGCCAACCGTTGCAGGCACCGGGATCGTTTCACCGGTGAGCATCGAGCGGTCCAGTTCGGCGGACCCTTTGAGCACCTTTCCGTCCACGGGGATCCGCCCCCCGGCGCGCACCAAAATGGTGTCGCCGACGGACAGTTCAGCCACAGGCACATCAAGTGATACGCCCCCGACAATACGGGTGGCGCGAGGAACCTCCAGCGCGGTCAACTCCTCAGCTGCAGATCGCGCCGCCGCCCGCGTACGAAACTCAAGATACCGCCCCGCAAGCAGGAAGAAACACAGGGTGATTGCGGCATCAAAATACGCGTGACGCCCGGACAGGGCGGTTTCCCACAGCGACGTGCCGAGCGCCAGCAGGATGGCCAGCGCAATCGGCACGTCCATCGAGAGGCGCCGCGCAGACAGGGCGCGCCACGCCCCTGCAAAGAAGGGCTGACCGCAAAATGCAACGGCTGGCAACGCGATGGCCGCCGAAATCCAGTGGAACATGTCGCGTGTCGCATCCGTCGCCCCGGACCACACCGCAACCGACAACAGCATGATGTTCATCATGGCAAACCCGGCAACTGCCAGCCGCATCAAAAGCGCGCGGCCCGCCACCTCGGTCGCCGTGCTTTGCAACGCCGACGGATCGAGCGGATGCGCGACGATGCCGGCCTGCGCCAGGGTTTCGACCAGGTCCTCTGCCGCGACGTCTGCGGTTGGGGTGACGTAGGCCCGCTTGAGTGTCAGGTTCACCCGCGCCCGCGACACATCCGGGCGCGCCATCAGGGCCGCTTCGGCATCGCGAATGCAATTGTGGCAATGAATCTCGGGCAAGGACAGCAACACGTCATCGGGCGCTGCCTCCGTCGCGTCCGCATCGGACGGCAGAGCCGCGCAACCGGGGCAGGCCATCGGCCGGGGATCGGGGATCGCCGTCACGCCGCGTTATCCCTCGACAAACAGCGGAATGCGCTGTTCAAAGAGCGTTCCATCCGGTGCCACCGCGGACAGGCGCACCTGCCAGTGCCCCGCCCCCAGATCCATAGGCGCCCGCCATGCGTTTTCCGCAAAGGTCAGATCAGGCGCGACATCGGAGGCGACATGGGTCGTCCGCCCGACGATCACGTCGATTTCGGAGACGGCAGCGGGCAAAGCCTGCGCATCCAGAAGCCGCAATTCGAACGCACCATCTGTGTAGGCGGCCTCAGCCGTCCACCCCAAAGCCTCCTGCGCATTGCGCCTTGTTTCGAATTGCTGGCTGGCCACGTAGGAATTGGCGACCTCGAGGCCGGGAAAGGTCGACACGGCATTGAACGCCAGCGTCAGGTTCACCGCAATGATGATGCCAAAGCCAAAACAGAACATGGCGGCCACATGCCAGCCCTTGAGTTCGCGGATCATTGTCCGGTCCTCCCGTTGAAAGTTGTGTCGCGATAGGCGCGGTCACCCCCGCCCAAAGCCTCGACCCAGATGCGCACATCGCTGATCGCGTTTTCGGCCGGTGCCGCTCCGGCAGGGGCCACCAGATAGACCCGCTGCAGGAATGTTGCGTCCGCCGGCACGGCGATGGCCTGATAGGCGGTTCCCTCGAGTTGCAGGCGGATCGACGGATCGCCCTTGATCGAAATGCGCATGGTCTGCGCTTCGGCCGTCTTGTTGCGCAAACGCACGTCATATGTGTTGCGCACAGAGCCGTCCGACAGGGTGACAAATGTCGGGTTGCGCACCGGCGCCACGGTCAATTCGACGTCCGACCGGATAAAGAGCGCAAAGACCAGACCAAAGCCCACCAGCGCCCAAAGCGCGGTATAGAGCACGGTGCGCGTCCGCAGGATGTGGCTCCAGACCGGTTTCGGCTTTTGGCCGTTCCGCTCGGCCTCTTCATCCGTCAGCGCCATGTAGTCGATCAGGCCGCGCGGTTTGCCGATCTTGGCCATGATGTCGTCGCAGGCATCGATGCAGAGCGCACATGTGATGCATTCGAGCTGTTGCCCATTCCGGATGTCGATGCCCGCCGGGCACACGTTCACGCAGGCCATGCAGTCGATGCAATCGCCTTGCGTCTCGCCTTCGGGCACGCGGTGCTTGCGCGGCTCACCGCGCCAGCCGCGATAGCCGACGGTCAGCGTGTCCTCGTCCATCATCGCCGCCTGAATGCGCGGCCAGGGGCAGGCATAGTTGCAGATCTGTTCGCGCGCGAAGCCACCATAAAGGAAGGTGGTCCCGGTGAGGATTGCCATGGTCGTGTAGGCCACGGGGTGCGCGTTCAGCGAAACGAGATCGCGCGCAAGCGTCGGCGCATCGGCAAAGTAAAAGACCCACGCCCCCCCGGTGGCAAGCCCGATCAGCAGCCAAAGCGTCCATTTGGTCACCCGCAGCCGCGCCTTGCGGAAATCCCACTTCTTCTGCCGGTGCAAGCGCAGCCGCGCGTTGCGATCCCCTTCGACCCAGCGTTCCACGGCAATGAATAGGTCGGTCCAGACGGTCTGCGGGCAGGCGTAACCGCACCACACACGGCCCAGAGCCGAGGTGAACAGAAACAGGCCGAGCCCCGCCATGATGAGCAAACCCGCGACGAAATAGAATTCGTGCGGCCAGATCTCGATCCAGAAGAAGTAAAAGCGCCGGTTCGCCAGATCCAGCAAGACCGCCTGATCCGGCAACGCCTCGCCCCGGTCCCAGCGGATCCATGGCACAAGATAGTAAATGCCCAGCGTCACCGCCATGATCCACCACTTGAACGCGCGAAAACGGCCGGACACCCGTTTCGGGAAGATCGGCTCGCGGGCGGCGTAGAGGCGCGGCGCGGGTGTGCTGTCGGACACGTATGAAACCTTTGCGCAGGATGTCTGAGCCCCCTTCTCGCAAGACGTCGGCACCCGTGCTTTGACTCAGGTCAAATTCCGCGCCGCACGCCTGATCCACTTTACAAACGCGCGCAGCGGCGGGCGCTGAACGCCCGGACGTGTCACAAGATGGTACCCGGCCCCCTGCTGATCCTCCTGTTCAAGAACAACAAGACGCCCGGAGCGAATGTCGGCCTCGACAAACAGGCGCACGGTCACGGCCAGTCCCTGCCCGTCCCGGGCACCATCAATCAGCAGGTTGCCCGGCACTTGGGTCAGCGGACCCTGCACGCCTTCGGCGATACCGCGATTGCGCAGCCAGCTTGTGCTTTCCGTGATCCCGATTTCCTCGAGCCAGGGCAGTTGGCTGAGTGCGCGCGGGGTGGACGTATCGCGCCCGTTGATCAGCGCCGGGGCCGCCACGATGACCATGGGACTTTCGATCAAGGGCGTATCCTCGACCCCCGGCCATCCTCCGGTGCCGTACCGGATCGTCAGATCCACACCGCCAGTCGCAGGCTGCACAAGGTCCGATGTCGGGTTCAGCAGGATGTTGACGTCCGGATGCGCAGTGCGGAACTCAGCGAGGCGCGGCATCAGCCACGCGGCGGCAAAGGTCGGTGTGGGCGAGATGTGCAAGGGGCGCGCGGCCTCTGCCCCGGTGATCAATGCAACGGCCCGTGAAATGGTCGCGAACCCCTCTGTGCACCCTTGCGCGAGCAGCTCGCCATCCGGGGTCAGCTGCATCGCCCGGCCTGTCCGGTCAAGAAGGGCAACGCCCACATATGCCTCAAGGGCGCGCAACTGTTGGCTGATCGCGGCATGGCTGACGCCGATCATCTCGCCGGCCGCCGTGACATTGCCCGTCTCGACAAAGGCGTGAAAGGCCCGCAATGCGGCCAATGGGGGCATTTCTCGCCAGTTCATATGTCATCTCAGCTTAGATAATGGAATTCCAATTGAGTCGCATGAATTCCCGATAACTGCAACATGAGTGGCAGGAGACCCCTTCAGGAGATCAGGACCATGTTTGATATCTATGCCAGAACTTTCATGACTGCGACACGTAACGACACATTGAAGCGCCCCTGCATTGCCGTAAAACCGACGGCGCGGCGCGGCTGGTTGGGTCGACAGACACGCTGCATTGATCTGGACAGGCTCTAGATGCGCCTGTCCCTTGCCGCACCACAGATCGACGCGATCAAATGGGGTGCCTCGGTGGCACAAATCGCAGGCTATGCCGCCACGGCCGCAGGTGTTTCACCGTGGAATATCTACTGCTTTCTGATCGGCATTGTCGGCTGGTTCGTTGTCGGTGTGCAGTGGAACGACCGCGCAATCATGCTGATCCATATCGTGGCGCTGGCCGCCATGATCGGCGGATTGCTCACAACATAGCCCAAGCGCGGCCGGGTCGCCCCGACCGCGCTGTCACAGCCCCCATGCGGGCAGTATCTACTGCCCACCTCCCCGGCTGTGTACATAGAGCGCGACCGCGCGCACTTCGGCCTCGCTCAGGCGACCCTGCCACGGCGGCATGACGCCAAACCGGCTGTAGGTCACGGTTTCGATCAAAGTCTCGGTATCCCCGCCATAGAGCCAGATCGCATCGGCGAGGTTCGGCGCCCCTTGCGAGATGTCGCCCAATCCCTGATCGCCGTGACAGGCCGAACAATTGTCGAGGTACACTTCCTCACCGGCCGCTGCGAGCGTCGCGTCATCCGGCGTGCCGGACAGCGACTTGACGTACTGGACAACCGACAGGATCTCCGGCTCTTCTAGGATTTCGCCAAAGGCAGGCATTTCCGAATACCGACTGTCGAGGTCTTCCTCATTGCGGATACCGTGCGCGATCGTCAGGTAGATATCCTCGATGGTGCCGCCCCAAAGCCAGTCATCGTCCAGCAGGTTCGGATAGCCCGAGGCCTGCACGCCAGCGCCGCCCGAACCATGGCACTGCGCGCACCATGTGCGGAACACCGCACCACCGGCAGAGGTCGCGTAGCGCATCAGGTCCGCATCGTCGCTGACTTCGGTCAGTTCCGCCGCGACCAGTGTGGCATTGATCGGGCCGTTGGCCTCTTCGACCGCGGCGATCTCGGCGGCAACCTCGGCGCGGGTGGAATAGCCCAGCATCCCCGCAGTGGCCTGATTGACGAGCGGCCAGGCCGGATATGCGATCGTGTAGCCGACGCCCCAGATGATCGTCAGGTAAAAGCACCAGAGCCACCAGCGTGGCAGCGGGTTGTTGAGCTCCTTGATGCCGTCCCATTCATGGCCGGTATTGCCGACCTTCTTGTCGTGTTCGGTTTCGTCACTCATGTCTGGTCCTCCTCTGGACCGATAGGCGCATCATCATGCCGAAAGGGGATGGCAGCCGTGTCACGATAGGTGGCGGACGATCCGGGTCGCATGACCCAGACGAACACGCCGACAAAGATCGAGAACAGCAGCAGAAGCATCCAACTGTCGGCGAACTCACGCAGAAGACTGTAGGTTTCCATGATCTCTCCTCCGATTACCGGTTCGCGTCCGCGACGAAGGTCGAGAAATCGACCAACGTGCCCAGCATCTGCATGTAGGCGATCAGGGCATCCGCCTCGGATACGCCCGGCTGGCTGTCAAAGTTGCGCACCTGTGCGCCGGGGTACCGCTCCAGCACCCCGTCAAAGTCGCTGTCGGGGTCGGCTTGAGCGAGAAAGTCGGCGCGCGCGTTTTCGATCATCTCGTCGGTGTAGGGCACCCCCACAAGACGATGGGTGGCCAAGAGATCCTGGATGTATTCGCCATCAATGAGGGTCCGTTCCAGAAAGTCGTATTTCGGCATGACCGATTCCGGCACGACGGCCTGCGGGTTGCGCAGGTGCACCAAATGCCAGTCATCCGAATAGCGACCGCCCACGCGGGCGAGGTCCGGCCCCGTCCGCTTGGACCCCCACTGGAACGGGTGGTCGTACATCGATTCCGCCGCCAGCGAGTAGTGGCCATAGCGTTCGACCTCATCCCGCATGGGACGGATCATCTGGCTGTGGCACACATAACAGCCCTCGCGAAGGTAGATGTCACGGCCTGCCAGTTCCAGCGGTGAATAGGGCCGCACGCCTTCCACTTCTTCGATGGTGTTTTCGAGGTAGAAGAGCGGGGCAATCTGCACGATCCCCCCGATCGTCACCACGAGGAAGCTAAAGACCAGAAGCAGCGTCGCGTTGCGTTCAAGGATCTTGTGTTTGTCGAGGATCGCCATCGGTCCCTCCTTCACTCAACAGGGACGGCTGTGGTCAGCGGTGCCTTGGCAGGCACAGCTTTCACAGTCATCCAGAGGTTGTAGCACATGACGCAGGCACCGGCGAGGAACATGACCCCACCCAGACCGCGGACCACGTACATCGGGAACTTGGCGCTCACGGTGTCGGCAAAGCTGTTCACCAGAAAGCCGTTGGCATCCACTTCGCGCCACATCAGGCCTTCCATGATGCCGGAGACCCACATGGACGCAGCGTAAAGGACGATGCCGATGGTCGCGAGCCAGAAGTGCCAGCTCACCAGACGCAAGCTGTAGAGCGCCTCGCGCTTCCACAGAACCGGCGTCAGGTAGTAGAGCGCGCCAAAGGTGATGAGGCCGTTCCAGCCAAGCGCTCCGGAATGCACGTGACCAATGGTCCAGTCGGTGTAGT
>CAZRUV010000057.1:0-20480 GCA_964603315.1 uncultured Rhodobacterales bacterium | reverse complement strand
CCCGGACCGGACGGAACCCGCGTACGGGTGAAACGGTCGAGGTCGAGGAAAAGCACGTGCCATTCTTCAAGACCGGCAAGCTGTTGCGGGATCGTCTGAACGGGAAAGCCTGATGCGTTACATCCGATACGCCTGTATCGCCGTTTTTGCCATTGCCCTGATCGCCGTGGCGCTTGCAAATCGCGAGATGGTCACGCTCAAAGTCCTGCCCGGCGAGATTGCCGGGCTCTTTGCGGTGACGCCGTCGGTGCAATTGCCGCTCTTTGTTGTGATCTTTGGCGGGATCATTGCCGGATTGCTGATCGGTTTTGTCTGGGAATGGCTGCGCGAACACAACATCCGTGCCGAAAGCGGCCGCAACGCGCGCGAGGTGCGCCGGCTCGAGCGTGAGATCAAACGCCTCAAGGCCGAAAAGCACGAAGGCCAGGACGAAGTGCTGGCGCTTTTGGACGAGGCCAGCTAGGCCCGGCCCATGTCGGATATTTCTGTCAAGATCTGCGGCCTGAGCCGTCCAGAACACGTGGCCGCCGCCGCCGAGGCGGGGGCCAAATATGTGGGCTTCGTGTTCTTTGAGAAATCGCCCCGCAATGTCACGCTAGACACGGCACGAACGCTGGCGCTGGCGACGCCAGCCGGTGTGGCCAAGGTGGCGCTTGTGGTGAACGCGGATGACGCGTTTCTGGACGAACTCACGGCCACTGTTCCGCTCGACATGATGCAGCTGCACGGGCAGGAAAGCCCGGCGCGCGTGGCCGAGATCAAGGCGCGCTACGGCCTGCCGGTGATGAAGGCGGTGGGCATCGGATCGGCCGAAGACCTGCCGCAGCTTGATGCCTATGCCCGCGTGGCCGACCAGATCCTTGTAGACACCAAGGCGCCCAAAGGCGCCGACCGGCCCGGCGGCAATGGGGCGCCCTTTGACTGGTCGCTGATCGCCGGCCGCCGCTGGCCCGTGCCATGGATGCTCGCGGGGGGGCTGACGACGGACAATGTCGCTGACGCCGTGCGCGCCACCGGCACGCGCCAGATCGACCTCAGTTCGGCAGTCGAAACGGCGCCAGGTCAAAAGGACACGCGCCTCATTCGTGGCTTCTTGGCCGCGGCGCGCGCGATCTAAGGGACCGCGTTCTCTTCTTCTTTGTCCCACCAATCGGATTGTGTTCCGGATAAGTCGTTGCGATCCTTTGAAAAATCAAGAATGTCGATGTCGTATTTCTTTTTGTCGACCCGTACGATGTCCCACAACTGACCCGGTGTGCAATGCGTCGGGTAGGCGAGCAGGTCTCGCCAGAAACGATCCTGCATCGCATGACCGGCGACGGCATGGGCGTATGTGATGAAGGCCGAGCAGGACAGGGCGGGCTGCTTGCCAAAAAAAGCATGTACGGCAGCGGACGTGATCGATGCCGCCGTCGCGGGTGCCTGAAAAAACTTGTCGTATGTCTTGCCAAAGAAATCACCCAGAAGCGTGCGCGCGGCGGTGGTGCCAAGCTCTCCTGCCGCACCGGTGCTCATCGCGAGACTGCCATAGGACATGCCCGGATTGCTCTTGTAGTCCTCGTAAAACACCTTGGCGAAGGTCTTGATCCGCCCGCGCTGTTCCCGGGTGAGCGTCTTGCAATGGACAAAGGCCGCGCCGTTGCTCTTGTATCGGGAAAACATGTCGCGCACGGACCAATACTGCAACGGCAGGTCAATCACCTTGCCGTTGCCTACATACAGCGCGGCATGCCCAAAGGGGATGTTCGACACCCCGCGGATCAATGCGTTGACCGGGTTTTCGGTCGTGAAATTGTCCCACGTCATTCCGTTGCTGATCAGAAAGAAGTCGCCCGGTTCAAGCCGCCGGAGCGCCCGTTCCATATAAAGCGAATGCGAAGCGTTGTAGGTCATGCAGGTCTCATAAATGGTTTCGTCAACTCAAAATAACGGGTGCAGAATATGGCGCGCCCATATGAGACCCTGGTCACCGGCCTACCCCGTCACAAGGCGCCCGGCCATACTCACATTTGGGTAAGCCGTGACGATTTGACGGACCGCGCCAGCCGAATAAACCCGCCGCGCACGCTTTACCCTACCCCGCAACACCGCTACCTCTGTCGTGCTGAAAACGAGGTGCGCACATGGCCAATGATCTGTTCAATTCCTTCATGACCGGTCCCGATGAACAGGGGCGCTTTGGCAAGTTCGGTGGGCGATTTGTTTCGGAAACGCTGATGCCGCTGATCCTCAGCCTCGAGGAGGAATACGAAAAGGCCAAGACGGATGAGAGTTTCTGGGCCGAGATGAATGACCTCTGGACCCACTATGTGGGGCGCCCCAGCCCGCTCTATTTCGCCGAACGTTTGACCGACCATCTGGGCGGGGCCAAGATCTACATGAAACGCGACGAGTTGAACCACACTGGCGCGCACAAGATCAACAACGTGTTGGGCCAGATCATCCTCGCGCGCCGCATGGGCAAGACGCGCATCATCGCGGAAACCGGTGCCGGTCAGCACGGCGTGGCCACGGCAACCGTCTGTGCGAAATTCGGTTTGAAATGCGTGGTTTACATGGGGGCGCATGATGTCGAGCGGCAGGCCCCCAATGTCTTTCGCATGAAGTTGCTCGGCGCCGAAGTGGTGCCTGTCACGTCGGGGCGCGGCACGTTGAAGGACGCGATGAACGACGCGCTGCGCGACTGGGTGACCAATGTGCGCGATACGTTTTACTGCATCGGCACTGTTGCGGGGCCGCACCCGTACCCTGCGATGGTGCGCGATTTCCAGAGCATCATCGGAAAGGAAGTGCGCGAACAGATGACCGCTGCCGAAGGGCGCTTCCCGGACACGGTGATCGCCGCCATCGGCGGGGGGTCGAACGCGATGGGCCTTTTCTATCCTTTCCTCGACGATCAGGAGGTTGCGATCATCGGTGTCGAGGCCGGGGGCAAGGGTGTGAATGCAAAGATGGAGCATTGCGCCTCGCTGACCGGCGGGCGTCCCGGTGTGCTGCATGGCAACCGCACGTATCTGTTGCAGGACGATGACGGGCAGATCCTCGAAGGGTTTTCGATCTCTGCAGGTCTCGACTATCCGGGTATCGGCCCGGAACACGCGTGGCTGCACGATATTGGCCGGGCCGAGTATGTATCGATCACGGATGTGGAGGCGCTGGAGGCGTTTCAGCTGTGTTGCACGACGGAAGGGATCATCCCGGCGCTGGAACCATCGCATGCGCTGGCCCACGTGATGAAGATCGCTCCAGAACTGCCCAAGGATCATATCATCTGCATGAATATGTGCGGGCGCGGCGACAAGGATATTTTCACCGTCGCGCGCCATCTGGGCTTTGACATGTCGGGTCCGGAGGGGCGCAACGTCGAGTGACGCACCGGGCGACGGATGACCGCTAGGCCACTGCCCTGCGTGGCGGGGGTTCGGATGACCTGTCGATATTAAAGCTCCGCACGCTTTCATTGAGGTGCTGCACCTCCGTGTCCAGATATTGCACAGCTTTATGCGCATCTTCGATTTTCGACACGTTTTCGTGCGTAGACCGGTGCAAATCCGTCGTGGCGTGTGACACATGATCGATTTTGCCCAGCGTCGCTTCGAAGGCGCCGGTCATTTCACCGATCTGGCCCGAGATGTCCTGGATCCGGGACACGACGGTATTGAGCGATTGCGCCGTTTGGTCGACCATTTCGACGCCGCGCTGCACGTTTCCCGCTGAAGCGGCGACCAGTTCGGCGATTTCGCGCCCCGCTTCGGAACTCCGTTGCGCAAGCGCGCGCACTTCTGATGCAACAACGGCAAAACCCCGACCCGCTTCGCCGGCACGCGCGGCCTCGACACCGGCGTTGAGCGCCAACAGATTGGTCTGGAAGGCGATGTCGTCGATGACGCTGAGGATCTTCACAATGCCCTCGGAGGAGGTCTGAATCTCTTCCATTGCCTTGACGGATTTGCCCGCAACGCCGCTGTCTGTCGCGGCCTGTTCCGCAACGCGCACGATGTTCTGTCGTGCGGCTTGTGTGGCTTCGGTCGCGGACTTCACAAGGCCGGACATCTCATCGATCGCAGTTGTCGCGTGGGAGAGCAGTTTTGCGTTGCTGTCCGAACTCTGTGCCAGATCCTTTGTCGTGGCGGCAATCTGGCTCGACGAGGCCGAGACATGTTCGGAGCTTTGCGAGACCCGCGCCAATGTCCCGGACATGTTTCGCGTCGCCTCTGACGCCGCTTCTGCGATTTCCGCAAACACACCTTCGAAGCGTCCGCGCATGTGATAGGTCATGTCGCCCGAGGCCATGTGCCCCAAAGCCGTTCGGATCTCTTCAAGGCTGGTTTCGACGCTTTCGCTGATCCGGTTCAGCCCGTCGCTGACCTCGGCCAGGGCACCGTCACCGCTGTCCAGAGGCAGTCTTTGGCTGAAGTCGCCCCTGGCGCATGCGTTCACAACTTCGGACAACCGGGCCACATAACTCGCCATGCGCGCCTGTTCTTCGCGTGCCTGTGCGGCGTCCCGTTCGGCCCGGTCCTTTTCCGCGCGCTGAACCCTGTCCGCCTCTTCGCGCGCGGCGGTTTCGGTTTTGGATCGTTCCTCGGCGAGTTCCGCCTCGCGCTGTTTTGCCTGTGCGACGCTGTCGCGGAACGCGTTTATCGACCAAACGATGCGCCTGAGTTCTTTCGGGCTGTCTGTGGGCAGTTCGGTATCCTCGTTCCCGCGCGCAAGCCGATCACTCGCGCGTGAAATGGAGCGCACGGACGCCAGCATATTTCCAATCACCAGTTGCTTGACCCAAAGGGACAGCAAAATCAGCGTCAAGATACCCGCGCCGAGGAAAAGCATGATGTTCCGGTTGGCACGCAACAATCCCTGTGCCCGTTGCGTCACGTCAGACACCAACGCATCTTCCATGACCTTCATGGCGTCGATCCGGACGGTGGTTGCGGCAAAATAGTCGCTGGCCTGAATGCCCTGCAGGTCGCCCGTCTCATGGGAGGCAAAGGCAATCTCGCGCAGACGCGTCAACGCGTCTGTTGCAGCAAGTTGGTCCATCTCTGCAAGATATGCAGAAAACACCGGGTCGCCGACTGCGGAAAACCTGTTGAAACCGGCCGTTTGACGCGCGATCAGGGTTTCGAGACGGCGAATGCGTTCCAAATCGAACCCCCCCGCTGAAAAGCCGCCGGAACCAATTGCGCGTTCAATGCCGGAGAATTCCTTGGCCGTCATCAACGCTTCGAGCGCGGCCAGCCGTTTGGCAAGGTCCGTGTCAGATGTCGATGCGCCGATATAGCTGATCGCATTCAGCATTTCGGCGTTGTGCGCTGTATAGGCCGCGAGCGCGTCCCTCGTGTCGATGGCTTGTGCATCGACGTCAGCGCGCAAGGCTGCACGTCTCGACAACCCCTGCGCGATCGCCGCGATCCGCGTTCCCAGAGCTGTCGTTTCATCCAGATCGGCAGCGCGCAGAACCGCATCGAATTGTGCCGCCGCCGCGTCCGTTGACCGTCGTTGCGCCGCCAACTCCTGACCAAACTCGGCCCCTTTGCTGGAGAGAAAGACACTGGTTGCGCCACGTTCCTTTTGCTGTTCATGCAACAGCGCGCCGAATGCTTCGACAAAGCCCTTGTTGCCCACGATGTCCCGCGCGTCGCGATAGTGTTGCCAGTACGTAAAGAGCAACATGGTGGAGGTCAGGACGGCGACGACGAGCGGTATGGACACAAGCACGTTCGACCCGCGTCTGAGACTGCCGGAAATGAATTTCTGAAAAACCATTGAATGCTCCGTACTGTGCAGTGCACTGCTACGGCGCCTTCCTTAATTTTCCATTTCCGCAAACCGCACGGCCCGACGACAGTGCTGGCCATGCATTCCGTCAGGCGGCGTTCTGTTTCAGAACATCGAGCGGAACGATGTCCAATGCCCGTTTGTGCGTTGCCTCCAGCGACACCCTTGGCGCGCATCCTTCGTCATGGGCCTGCAGAAAACGGGCCGCGCACAGGCACCAGCGATCCCCCGGCGTCAGACCGGCAAAGCGGTACTCGGGCCGGGGCGTGCTCAGGTCATTTCCGACATATTTCGAATATGCGAGGAATTCTGCCGTCATGACCGCGCAGACCGTGTGGCTGCCGTGATCCGCCGCGCAGGTGTTGCAGTGCCCGTCCCGGAAAAAGCCGGTCACCGGGTCCATGCCGCACATCTCCAGCGGTCCATCCAGCACGTTCACACTGTCTTCGGGTTCCATCACTGCGCCTCCGCTGCGGCCACGATGGCGCGCATCATGTCGATATTGCTGGCGTGTACACCGTCGCCGCGAAACTGCCGGTCCGCAGCGGTCACAACAATCACCAGCTCGGCCTGATCATCAATGTAGAGGTATTGCCCATAGATGCCACGCCCCATGGTGACACCGGAGCGCGCGCCCACGGGGATCCACCATTGATAGCCGTATTCGATCTTGCCCGGCTGCGTCGGCGCGCTTGGCACGGTCGAGGCTGCAATCCAGTCGGCGGGGACAATCTGCCGACCCTGCCACATCCCGTCCTGCAGGATCATCTGCCCAAAGCGCCCATAGTCCCGGGTGGTGATATTGAGCCCGCCCAGCACAAAGGCCACGCCAACCCCGTCTGTGAGGTACAGCGGCGACTGTTCCAGTCCCAGCGGCTGCACCAGCTTCTCCGTCATCAGATCCGGGACCGACCGGCCTGTCGCGCCGCGTGCGACCATGCCCACGACATGGGTGTCGATCGACGTGTACTGATACCGGTCACCGGGCGCGGCAAAGGTTTCGGTCAGCCCTGCGGCAAAGTCGTCCATCTTGCCACCCAGAGCCAGAACACGCCCCATCCGATTGATATCACTGTCATAATCCAGATAGTCTTCGTCGAAGACGACGCCACTGGCCATCTGCAACACATTGCGCACGGTTGCTTCGTCATAGGCGCCGCCCGCGAGCATCGGCGCATATTGCACAACCGGATCATCCAGAGACCCGATTGCACCTTCATCGACCAGAATGCCGAAAAGCGCGGAGAGGTAGCTTTTGGCCATGGACCAGCTGATGCGCCGGTCTTCGGCGGTGGTGCCCTGATAGTAGGCCTCGTGCACGATCTCGCCGCCTTGCAGGACCAGCACCGATGTCACCGTCCGCGCGGTGACCCATGGCGCGTAGCCCTCCGGCATCGCGAGGTCGGGGCCTTTGGGCAGGGGGCTGACAGGGCCGTCGCCGCGCGGCAGCTCGACATGCAGGAATGCCGCATCCATGTTGGAAAAGTTTGCAACGATCCGGTCTTCGTCAAAGAGGGTGTTCACCGCCCAGAGCCGCGCAATTTCCTCGCGTTTCCAGACCCCGATGGCGACCGCCGCCAAAATCAGAATTGCGCCCAGCCGGAGCGACCATTTCATGATCCTGCGCATGTTCCTCCTCCCCCAGAATTTGGGCGTATCAGCCCGTCCAGCGCACCCAGCGTCCGTGAAAGTCCGCCCGGCCCAGATGACAGGTGATATCGCCCGGCCACAAGCGCAAAGTCAGCGCGGCCCCCACGGCGCCGGTTGTATCGCCATCCGTTTCCATCTGCATCCACGCCAGCGGGGCATCTGCGGTTGCGTGCGCTCCGGCAGCCTCGATCAGGGCCTGCCCGCGCGCCTGTGCGGCCGCAGGAAAATACTGCCAGGCCACGGTGTGCTGGATCAGATGCATGTGCCCCGGATGTGGGGCGGCCAGCCTTTGTTCAAGCCAGTCGATCGCGTCGCCACGGGTCACCTGCGCGTCAAAGACGCTGGCGGCGGCGCGTGTCAGGGCGAGCCGGTGCGGCTGATCCGCCCAGAGATAGGCCGTCAGGCGCAAGAGATCGTCCGGGTTGCGCGCGTCGAGCGGGTTCAGATCGACGCCCGCGCGCGCCGCGACATGCGGCCTGGCGGCGGGTGGGGGCGGGCCATCCCAGTCCGGTGTCAGGGTCAGGGCAGCCTCTGCCGGCCTAAATTGCGCGCCGCCTGCCACAAGGGCGAATTGGTCCCACATCAGGTTCAGCCCGCCGCTTGCGCCCAACTCGGACAGGATGATCGGTCTGTCGAAATGTTGCAGCGCCACATGCGCCATGGCCATCAGCGCCCCGCTACGGCGCACTTCGTTTGTTTGCGGCGGCAGTTGCGTCCAGTCGAGGAAGAACGCCTCATGCCGGTCGAGGGCCCCCAGCACTGCGCCTGTCAGCGCTTCATCCGCCACCTCATGCGGGGGGTAGGCGGCGACCAGCGCATCATCCTGACCTCGCAAGACCAGCGCATGCAGCCCGCCGCAGATGCGGAGGGGCAAGGAGTGGCCCGCCGGGCCAATATCGCCCTCATAAGCCGCCATCGTGCGGCCAAGATCCGTCTCGGGGTTCCAGTGTCGCGCCAGAATGCCAAGGATGCGCCCCATCAGCGGCGAGCCCATGCGGGCGCAGGTCTCGGACTGATCCTGAAACGCGCGGATCAGCGTCATGAAAACCGGTCCATCAGCTTTTGCAGCGCCGAGCGGGTGTCGGGCGCGGGCGCCGGCTCCGGCTCCGGTGTTGGCGCCTTGGGTTTGGTGGCCTTGTCGCCAGTGCCCGACCGGGGCGGGTTGACCCGCAAGGCCACCGCATTCATGAAGCGCGCGCTGTCGCCCGCGACGAGATGCGGCGCACCATCGGCGCAGCCGCGCAACACGTCGTCCAGCCAGCCCTGATCCGCCTTGGGAAAGTCGCGCAACACATAGCCCGGCACCGCGTCCTTGTGGCCCGGATGGCCCACACCCAGCCGCACGCGGCCATAGTCCGCACCAATATGCGCATGCACCGACCGCAACCCGTTGTGACCGGCATGGCCGCCACCCATCTTCCACCGTACCTTGCCCGGTGCAAGGTCGATTTCATCATGAAAAACAATAACATCCTCGGGCGCCAGCTTGTAGAACCGCATCGCGGCGCCAACGCTGTCTCCGGACTTGTTCATGTAGGTCTCGGGCTTGAGCAGGACGGCGCGCGCGCTGCCAAAGCGCCCTTCGGACACCACGCCGTTGTGCTTGGACTTCCATGCGGGAAAGCCATGGTCGGCGGCAATCGCATCCAGCACCATAAAGCCGATATTGTGCCGATTGCGCGCGTATTTCGCGCCCGGATTGCCCAGGCCGACGATCAGTTTCATGGGGCTGCCTCAGTCATGTTGCGCCGCAGCATAGGCGGGGGCTGCGGCGCGGTCCAGTGGCAGGGCGGCTCGTGTCAGTCGGCCGCGCGCCGCGTCACCATCGGCAAGCCCAGAAGGCCCGAGATCGAGAAGGCGTTGCGCTTGTCACCGCTTTCCGTGGCGGATTTCTTGACCACCAGCGGCAGGATGAACTCGGCCATGCGCGCGTGCCGGGAAAAGATCGACCCGGTGAAGGGCTTGCGCTTGCTGATCAGCGAGATCGGAAAGTTTGCCATCCGCGCGTGTTTGCCGATCGCTGACCCCGTGTAGGGTTCGCGCTTGCTGAGCAGTCCGATGGGGAAATTTGCCATGCGCGGCGCGCCGGGCACCAGCGCGTTGGTCCCGGTCTTGCCGTTGATCAACAGGGGGAAGGGAACGGTGGCCATGCGCTGATGGCGTGGAAAGATCGAGCCGGTGAAAGGCTTCCTGCGGTTGGTCAGCGGGATCGGGAAATCGGCCATCCGCTTGTGGCGCGGAAAGGCGAACCGGTCCGCGGGTGTGCGTTTGCTGATCAACGGAATGGGAAAGTTCGCCATCCGCGCGTGCCGCGAGAAGATCGAGTTGGTGTTGGGCTTTCTGCGGTTGGTCAGCGGGATCGGCCAGTTGGCCATATGCGCATGCGGTTCGAACAGGGCGGCGGTGAACGGCTTTTTCCGGTTGATCAGGGGGATCGGCCAGTTCGCCATGTAGAAATTCGTGGCATCCGGGTCGCGCGGGCGGGACATGAACAACGGATGATCCCGCAACACGTTCATGCCGCGCCGGACCTTGTCCTTGATCTCAACCTCTTCGACGAGGCCGTCGATCCGCTCGCCGCCCATCTGGGCACATACATCGCGTGTCGTCTGCGCAATGCTCAGCGGTTTGTAGCCCGCTTCGACCAGCAGGACGGCACCGCCCTTGGCCAGCCGTTCCGCGTAGGCCTTAGATGTGGGGGGCGCCAGGCGGGCAGCGTTCAGGCGCGCCTCCACATCGTTGCCGCCCTCGTACAAATGCACGATCCGCTGGGACACGCCCTTGATATAGAGCAATTCCTTGCGCGCCTTGCGGGCTGCGTCCGCCTTATCAAAAAACCGCGTGATGACCTTCATCGTCTCTCCTCTCGATCCGGTCGCCGTATGTGTCGGGAAAAGGCGCCCGGAATCGACTATTGCATGCGGTGACGGGGTATCCCGCAGCACCACCAATTCGTTTCACGCGCACAGAGTTTCAGGTAGGTCGATGATCGACTTATCCAAGTGTAATGCTGCCAGCAAATCTGACATAGTCAAGTGTCAGGGTCGCTTGACGGTTCTTTTGAACGCCAGTGTGCGCGTATTGCTGCCGGGGGTGATCGCTGTCGGAGTGCGGTAAGGCGCTGATTTTTCGCGGTATCTTGCGTCGCAAGGCCAATCGGCTTGAACAAACAAAAAAGCCGCCCCGAATTTCGGAGCGGCTCTTTTTTGGTCATTCGACACTGGGGCGATTATTCTTCGCCGCCCTCTTCTGTCGCAGTTTCTTCGGTCTCTTCGCCTTCGTCTTCATTCTCGGCGGACCGCAGGCCCGACGGTGCGGACACTGTCGCGATGACAAAATCACGGTCGATCGTCGGTTTGGCCCTTGCGGGCAGGTCCACGGACGAGATCGTGATGCTGTCGCCGATTTCCGCGCCGCTCACGTCGATTGTGATGCTCTCGGGGATGTCTGCCGCAGTCACGATCAGTTCGACCTCGGGGCGGACCAGCGACAGCACGCCGCCTTTCTTCAGGCCGGGCGAGACGTCCTCGCCCTCAACCTCAACACCGATGAACAGGTTGATCTTGGTGGTCCGGCGCAGGCGCATGAAGTCCACATGCGTCGGCAGGTCCTTGACGACGTCGCGCTGCACGTCGCGGCAGATCACGCGGACGTCGTCATGCCCTTCGACCTTCATGTTGAAGAGCGTGGACTTGAACCGTCCGGCCTTCAGCATCTTGAACAGTTTGTTGAACGGAATGTTGATCGGCAGCGGATCATTGTCGCCACCAAACACAATCCCCGGAACCATCCCGTCGCGGCGGGCCTGACGAGCGGCGCCCTTGCCTGTCCCCGTCCGTTCCAGGGCTACGAGATCAGGAATCTCACCAGCCATGATATTTCTCCAATTGTAAGGGCAGGGTGCCTCCAAGGCTGTCACCCCGCGTGAAGCCGTGCGCTTAGACCGAATTGACGCCTTTGGAAAGGGTCAAAATGCGCGAAAACGCAGGCATATTGCTGTCCTTGGGTACGATGGGCCGCCACGCGGCCTTTGAGCGAGGCACCGTCAGTGTCCAAGTCGTTGGTCAATGGGATTGATGGCGGCGCGTTCTCATTGTCCGGTCCGAGTTTTCCAAAGCGCTTAAAATTTCGGATGGACTGCCGTGCATCTTCGTGGCACCGCTTGGACATGCGGTTATGGGACGATCTTGTTGCGTCACGACGGGCGCTCGCGGGCTTTGTGGTCATCGGGTTCGGTTGGGCCAGTTTTTCGGCGCAGATGCCCGTGATCAAGGCGCAAGTCGGCGTCGGTGACGGGCGTTGGGGCACGCTGGTGCTGGTGGGCTCCATCGGCGCTGTGATGGCGATGTGGCTGGCGCCGCTGATCTACCGGCTCTTGGGTGTGTGGGCGCTGCTGGCCGGCGTCATCATGATGATCGCGGGCTTTCTGCTCACCGGTGCATCGCACAGTCAGATCATGGTTGGCATGGCGCTCTTTCTCGCGGCGGGTGGGTCGGGCATTGCGGACGTGCTGGCCAATGCCGAGGTCAGCGAGGCCGAAGCCGAAACAGGTCGCAGCCTGATGAACCTGAACCACGGGATGTTCTCGGTCGCTTATGCCGCGGCTGCCTTTGTGGTGGGCTGGGCGCGTGAGGCCGGGTATGGCCCGGTGCCCATCTTTGGCGGCATGGCCGTGGCGATTGCGGTCCTGATGGCCTGGATGCGCCTGCCGGATCGCACGGTGCTTGAGGACGAGGGGGCAACGAACGTTTCGGGTATGCCGTATGCACTCGTCTGGGTTGGCGGGCTTGTTGTGCTGGCCGCTTTCCTGAGTGAGGCGGCCTCCGAAGGCTGGTCTGCCCTGCACGTGGAACGCACGTTGGGCGGCAGCCCCGGGCAGGGCGCGAACGGTCCGGCGCTTCTGGCGACGGGCATGGCGATCGGGCGGTTGGGAGCGCACGTCTTTGGCGCCAACTGGCCGCCGGTTCGCGTGATGATCGTTGCATCCGTCATCGCCGGGCTTGGCCTGACGCTTGCCGGACTCGCAACGTCAATCCCGGCCGCCTATGTGGGCTTTCTGCTGGGCGGGCTTGGCTCGTCCGTGGTCGGACCGCTCGCATTGGGACTGGTGGGTCAGGCTGTGCCCCGACGCTTTCGCCTGACCGCGATCAGCCAGGCCGCTGCGCTTGGCTATGCCGCCTTTTTCCTCGGTCCGGTCATCATGGGGTTTGTCGCGGAATGGTACGGGCTGCGGGTGTCGTTCTATGTGATCGGGGCGATCATGCTGACGGTGGCGGCCCTGCTGGTGCCTTTGTGGGCGCGCATGCTTGCGGCGCGCCGGGCTGCGTCTTCGGGATAGGCCTGTCTTGGGGGGGCGGGGGGCGCAGCCCCCTAGCCTGTCGACGCGCGCAAGCGCGGCGAAATCCTTCACGCATTCTGCCAGCGCCCGCCAAATCCTTCCGGAACGAGGACATTGTGCCGCCCCAGATCCGCGACGGATGTTTCACCACACAGCGCCATCGTGGTGTCCAGTTCCTTGTGGATGACCTCCAGCGCGGCCGTCACGCCCGCCTGCCCCATCGCCCCCAGCCCATAGACAAAGGCGCGTCCGATATACGTGCCCTTCGCACCCAGAGCCAACGCCTTGAGCACGTCCTGACCCGAGCGGATGCCGCTGTCGAGATGCACCTCGACCTGATCGCCGACTGCGTCCATGATCTCGGGCAGCATCCGGATCGAGCTTAGCGCCCCATCCAGCTGTCGGCCTCCGTGGTTCGACACCACAATCGCATCCGCACCCACTTTGGCCGCCATCCGCGCATCTTCGGCGTCCAGAATACCCTTGAGGATCACCTTGCCGCCCCAAAGATCCATCAGCTTTTCGATCTTCTTCCAGTCGAGGGAGGGATCGAACTGCTCTGCCGTCCATGCCCCGAGAGACGAGGCGTCGCTGATGCCATCCACATGCCCCACGATGTTGCCGAATTCGCGCCGCTTGGCGCTCAGCATCTCGATCCCCCAGGCCCATTTCGTCATCAGGTTGGCGATGGTTCTGGGCGTCAGTTTCGGCGGCGCGGACAGCCCGTTCTTGAGGTCCTTGTGACGCTGCCCGAGAATTTGCAGATCGAGGGTGATCACCAGCGCCGAGCAACCGGCTGCTTTGGCCCGTTCGATCAGGCGGCGCACGTAGTCTTCGTCCTTCATCGTGTAAAGCTGGAACCAGAAGGGCGCCGAGGTGTGGCCCGCCACGTCTTCGATCGAGTTGATCGACATGGTCGAGAGGGTGAAGGGCACGCCGAACAGTTCTGCGGCGCGCGCGGCCTTCATCTCGCCATCCGCGTGCTGCATGCCCGTCAGCCCGACCGGCGCCAGCGCCACCGGCATCGCCACGTCCTGCCCGATCATCCGGCTCGCCGTGCTGCGGCCCGACATGTCGACCGCCACCCGTTGGCGCAGGCGGATGTCTTCGAAATCGGACGAGTTGTCGCGAAAGGTCTGCTCGGTCCAGCTGCCGGATTCGCAGTAATCGTAGAACATCCGCGGCACGCGGCGTTCATAGATGCGCTTGAGGTCTTCGATATTGGTGATCACGGCCATGGATTTCTCTCATATTGGTAAGGTTTGATTACCAATATCCGGGTTTCGAAGCAATCAGCCATTTCGACACAGTCAAAAAGGTGCGAAATCGCACTTGATTGGTGCGATATAGTTCTATATTTCCGATATATAGTTCGATTTCGCACCTTATGGAGGCCACTATGACCCTGTCCCGCCGCAAGACACTCGCCCTGATCGGGGGCGGTTCCATCCTCGCCGCAACCGGCGCCGGCGCATTTGCCGTCACTCGCACACCGCAGGCCGCGCTCGCGCCCTGGGCAAAGGCGGGGGCGTATGATGACCCGCGCAAACGGGCGCTCAGCTATGCCATTCTTGCCCCCAACCCGCACAATCGGCAGCCGTGGCTTGTGGATCTGCGACGTGAGGGCGAGGTAACGCTTCACGTCGATACGGACCGCCTGCTGCCGCATACCGACCCCTTCAGTCGGCAGATCGTCATTGGCCTCGGGTGTTTTCTGGAACTCATGGTGATGGCGGCCGCGCAAGACGGTTACGGCGTGGAGCTCGACCTGTTTCCGGATGGCGCTGACCCGGCGGCGCTGGACCAGCGCCGGGTCGCCGTTGCGCGGTTCAGCGCGGGCGCGGCGACACCTGATCCGCTTTTTGCCCACGTGATGGCGCGGCGGTCGCTCAAGGAGCCCTTTGACACAACGCGACCCGTTGCGCAGGCGACGCTGGACACCGTGTTGCGCGCGGCGCGCGCCACGACGGCGGCAGGGTCGGTTGACCCCGACGACATTGCGCGCTTTCGCGTCCTCAGCCACGAGGCGCTGCGGATCGAGATTGAAACGCCGCGCACCTACAAGGAAAGCGTGGACCTGTTTCGCATCGGCCATCGCGAGGTGAATGCCGCGCCTGACGGCATTGATTTCACCGGTCCGATGTTCGAGGCGCTGGCGTTGACGGGCCTCTTTTCCCGCGAGATCGCACTGGACCAGTCGTCGATGGCCTATCAGCAGGGGCTCGACGCGGTCTATGCCAATGCCGACACGGCGATGGGCCATCTGTGGCAGGTCACGCGTGGCAACACGCGGCGCGATCAGATTGCGGCGGGCCGTGACTGGTTGCGCCTGAACCTCGCGACGACCGCCGCGGGTCTGGGCCTGCAGCCGCTAAGCCAGGCCTTGCAGGAATATCCCGAAATGGCCGGGCTTTATGCGGATATTCATGCAGCGCTGGCGCCCGGGGGCGGAACTGTGCAAATGTTCGCGCGGATCGGCTATGGCCCCGAGGTGGGGCAGAGCCCGCGCTGGCCATTGGACGCAAAGATTGTGAATGCCTGACCAAGACCCGTCCGTTTTCTTTGAGGTCTTCAATGAAATCGGCATCATCGAACAACTGAGCCGCGCCATTCTCGAGGCGCGGCTGCCGGACGGTCTGATTGCGCCGCATTTCGGGGTGCTGAACCATCTGACGCGCGTGGGCGACGGGCGCACGCCGATCCAGATCGCACGTGCGTTTCAGGTGCCCAAGACGTCGATGACCCATACGCTCAAGGGGCTTGAGACGCGCGGGCTGGTCGAGACGCGCGCCAACCCGCGCGACGGGCGGTCGAAACAGGTGTGGCTCACCGCGGGCGGGCGCGCTGTGCGCGCGGAAACCATCGCCGCGCTTGGGCCGGATTTCATGCGCCTTGCCGCGGGGTTCGACATGAACAGGCTGGCCGCGATCAAGCCTGTGCTGACCGATCTGCGGATCTTTCTGGACGCGGCGCGGGACGGGTAGGCATCCGGGTTGCCCGGCTGCATTGCGCCCGGCCCGTTCGCGCGCTATTGCCCCGCGCCATGATCACACGACCACATCGCAACTTCTACGGCCGCCTCAAGGGCAAGCCGCTCAAGGACAGCCAGAAGCGCTATATCGACGAGGATCTGGCCGGGCTCTCGCCCGGTCCGGTGTCCTGGGATGAAAACCCCGCGCGTGCGCCGCTTGATCTGGACGCGTTGTTCGGGGGGCGTGACGTCTGGCTCGAGGTGGGTTTTGGCGGTGGCGAGCATATGGTGCATCAGGCCGTGGCGCAGCCGAATGTCGGGATCATCGGGGCGGAACCTTACATCAACGGTGTTGCCATGCTGCTGGGCAAGATCCGCCGCGCCAAGGCCGACAACATCGCCGTGCATCCCGGAGATGCGCGTGATCTGATGGACGTCCTGCCCGAAGCGAGCATCGCGCGCGCGTTCCTGCTTTATCCCGACCCGTGGCCCAAGGCGCGGCACCACAGGAGGCGCTTTGTCACGCCAGAGCATCTCGAACCGCTTGCGCGTGTCCTGAAACCGGGGGCCATCTTTCGGGTTGCGACGGACATCCCGGACTATGTGCGCCAAACGCTGGAAGAGGTGCCGAAGGCAGGCTTTGACTGGCTGGCCGAAGGGCCCGAGGACTGGCGCGTGGCATGGCCTGACTGGATATCAACGCGCTACGAGCAAAAGGCCCTGCGCGAGGGGCGCACGCCACACTACCTGACCTTTCGCCGCCACGACTGATCGCAGCGCTTACCCGGCCTTGCGGGTGCCCAAACCCAACTGCATCAGCGTCCGGCGCACGGGAGCGACCTCATGGAGGGCCTTCACGCCGAACGCCCGCGCGTCGCGCATCCACGGTGCCGCCGCCTGACTGGTGCGGTTCAGAAGGTCGATGCCTGCCACACGCATTCGAATGTCGGCAAAGCGCGCCTTGTGGTACGCTTCAAGCATGGACGCATCGCCCAGCGTGTCGGGGCGGGCCAGATCCAGCAGCGTTCGGATGTCCGCGAGGCTCATGTTGAGTCCCTGCGCGCCGATGGGGGGAACCACATGGGCGGCTTCGGCCACAAGCGCGATGCGCTCACCGCTCAGCCGGTCCGCGTGCTGGCTGATGATGGGCCAGATCGAGCGGGGGGAGGCCAGCGTCAGCGGCCCAAGGACGCCGCAACTGCGGGCGGTCATCTCTGCTTCGAAGTCGGAGATATCAGCGGTGTAGCGGGCCAGCGACTTTGGCCCGTCATCCATCCACACCACGGCAGAGCAGGGCTGTCCCTGATGGTCGGGCAGGGGCACGAGTGTGAAGGGCCCGCCGGTCTGATGCACTTCGGTCGAGATGTTGTCGTGCGGTTCGGGGTGCGTGACGGCAAAGGCGAGCGCCTTTTGCCCGTAGCGCCGTGTGTGCACGGCAATGCCGGCCGCCTCGCGCATGGGCGAGTTGCGCCCGTCGGCGGCAATCACCAGCCGCGTGCGCACCTGTGTGCCATCGCTCAGACCCACGCGCGCCTCGGCCGTGCGCCTGAGCAGTGTTTCGGCACCGACGCCCGGGCGAAAATCGACTGTAGAGAGATCCGCCAACCGCTGCACCAGCACCTGCCGCAGCCGCCAGTTCTGAAAATTCCAGCCAAAGGGCAGGTCGGACACATCGGAGGCGCGAAAGGCCTTGGCGGTGCGGGCGGACCCGTCGCCGCCACCCGCGTCCACGATTTGCATCACCTCAAGCGCTGATCCGTAAGGCGCCAATGCGTCCCAGACGCCAGCGGCGCGCAGCAGATCGCGCGCGGGCTGCAGCATCGCGGTGGTGCGCATGTCGGCGCCGTCCGCATCCCGGTCGGTGATGGGCGGCGCGGGGTCAACGCATATGACGGCATAGCCCGCAGTGCCAAAGGCGGCGGCCGCCGCAAGCCCGGCAATGCCGCCACCGGAAATCAGGATGTCGCAACTCTGTGTCATGACATGCAATCTAGCGGGTGGCGCGGGGCTGCCAAAGCGGCATCCTGTCCTACCCCAGAACGCGGGTCAGGAAACCGGTCAGATCATCGGTGTGGTGGTGGATGTGCGCCGCCGGGTGCTGCGTTTCGGCCACGTGAACGGTGCGCATCCCCATCGCGTGCGGGGCGGCGAGGTTGCGTGGATCATCCTCGAACATCGCGCCGAACGCCGGGTCCAGTTGATCGCGCGCAAAAACCTCGGCAAAGGCGTCGGCTTGCGGTTTGGGGCGGTAGCTGGCGTGTTCCACGCCATAGACCGCGTCAAAGAGACCGCCGAGGCCCCGCGCCTCGATCACGCGTTGCGCATAGGGCGCGCTGCCATTGGTATAGACAATGCGGCGGCCCGGCAGGTTGCCGATCTGCGCGGCAAGCGCCGGGTCCGGACTGAGCGGGTGCATCGAGATGTCGTGGACGGCCACCAGATACGGGTCAGGGTCGATCCCGTGTTCCTGCATCAGCCCGGCCAGCGTGGTGCCATGCGTGCGCCAGTAATGGGCGCGCAGCCGGTCGGCCTCGGCCTCTGTCACGCCCAGCGTGTCGGCCACGTATGCGGTCATGCGCATCTCGATCTGGTCAAAGAGCCGCATATGCGGCGGATAGAGCGTGTGGTCGAGGTCAAAGACCCAGGCCCGCACATGGTCGAAATCAGCCGCGACGGGGCAGGGGGCGGGGGCATGCGTCATGCCGGGGTGCATAGGCCGGTTTGGGTCGCAAGGGCAAGCCTGAGGGCTTGCGCGCCGCACCTGCGCAGGCCTAGGGTATTGGAACACAACAGGAAAGCCCGTGACATGGCCGCGCAACGCCCCGTCAACACCGACGCCTACACGATGATTCTGGACGCCATCGACATCGGCACTTACCGGCCCGGTGACCGGCTGGTGGAAAGCGAGCTTGCGGAACGGTTCGGGGTCTCGCGCACGCCCGTGCGCGAGGCGCTGCAACGGCTCGAGACGCAATCCCTGCTCGCCCGCGATGGCCGCAGTCTGATCGTGGCCTCGCTCGACCACAACCAGATGTCCGAGCTTTACGTGGTGCGCCGTGAGCTTGAAGGGTTGGCCGCCAGCCTTGCCGCACGCCACGCCACGCAGGAAGAGGTGCGCATCCTGCGCGAAATGGTCGAAGAGGACGACGCCCTCGTTGATGATCCGCCTGCGCTGAGCCGTGCGAACCGGCGGTTCCACAAGCAGGTGCATCTGGCCTCGCACAACCGCTATCTGGTGCAGCAGCTGGATCTGGTCTACCGGACGATGGCGCTGATGGCGACAACGTCTCTGGCGGCCGTGGGGCGCGGCGAGATTGCCCAAAGCGAACACCACGCCATCGTGTCGGCCATCGAGGCCAAGAACGAAGACGCGGCCGGAAAAGCGCTGCGCGACCACATCTCCGTCGCCTTCATGACCCGGCTCAAGCAGGACGCCGAGGCGCGCAAGGACGAGGCATAGGTCGGACGTCAAATGCTTGGGAAGCGCGTGGCTTCGGGGTGCGCCTCCGGGCTTACAGCCCCGCTGGCGAACTCTGATCCAATGCCTGTGGTGCGCCACAACGGGACTTTGCACGTTGTTGCATTTGCCCCGGACCGGACATCTGATCGTCGTTTCGGATAAGGCGTTGCGGCACCTGCAAGCGCGTGTTGAGCATGGAGAGGCGCTTGTGGTTTCGTTGTGGTCCCGTCTGCGGCTGATATTTTCTGCAGTGATCGCAAGATATTACCCCGCGCCGATGTCCAATCCGTGATCCGCGCGCGGCCTCCTGTCTCTCACCTTTTTCGGAACCATCGGTGACCTTTGTCGTTGAGCCGATACAAGCGGAAACAAGAGGACGTTGGATAATGGCCCATGTCAGCAACACAGCAGAGCACTCAGGACAAACGCAGGACACCAGTCATGCGGGCAGTTCTGGTGGTTACGGCACATTCTTTGCCATGATCGGCACCTCAACCGTGGTGATGTATGGCCTGATGTATCTCAACACCTATGCGCTTGATCACGTGTTCTTCAGCCAGACGCGGATGTGGATGGCGCTCTACATGGGCGGGATGATGGCAATCATCATGCTGGCTTTCATGTTGGGGATGTATTCCAACCGCAAAGCCAACATCGCCATCTTTGCCGGCGCCGCGATTGCATTTGCGACAGGGCTCTATCTGGTGCGCTCGCAGGACACCGTGGGCGATGTGGCCTGGATGAAAGCGATGATCCCGCACCACTCGATTGCCATCCTTACCAGTGAACGCGCCAACATCTCGGACCCGCGCGTCCGCGAACTGGCCGATGCTATTATCGAAGCGCAACGCGGTGAGATCGCGGAAATGAAGCGATACATCGAAGATATTCAAGCGAATGGTGACGCAGCACCCGGCACGCCGCGCACGGAACCCTGAGGACAAGGAAACCCATCATGCCCAAAGACACCCGTGATGTCGCTGACGTGACGACAGACCCCGCGACCGCCGCGAACGGAAAGACAGCCGTTCTTTACCGAATGGCCTTGCCGGGCCATCTGTGCCCGGCGGGACAGAAGGCCCGGTGGCTTTTGAAACGGCACGGCTACGAGATCGACGACCGGCTTTTCCGCACGCGGTCCGAAGTGGATGCGTTCAAGGAACAGCACGGCGTCCCCACGACGCCACAGGTCTGGATCGAAGGCGAAAGAGTGGGTGGGTACGACGCATTGCGCCAGAAGCTCACCGATTATGACCCCGATGCAACGACCTACACGCCGG
>CAZRUV010000056.1:0-21240 GCA_964603315.1 uncultured Rhodobacterales bacterium | reverse complement strand
GTGGCGCAGGCCGAAACGCCGAACCCCTTGAATTTCTCTTCTGACGGCAGGCCCAGCCACTTGGCGCGTGCGCCCGTCGCAAGGATGACCGCATCCGCCACATATTCGGTGCCCGAATCCGACTGGCAGACAAAGGGGCGCTTGGAAAAGTCGATGGACGTGATGATGTCGCCCGCAATCTCGCACCCCATGGCCTTGGCGTGGGCTTCCATGCGCACCATCAGGTCGGGGCCCTGCACCTCGGTGTCGCCCGGCCAGTTCTCGACCTCTGTTGTGGTGGTCAGTTGGCCACCCGGTTCGATGCCCTGCACCAGAACCGGCTCCAGCATGGCGCGGCTGGCATAGACGCCAGCGGTGTATCCGGCCGGGCCGGACCCGACGATCAGAACCTTGGTGCGTTTGGTGTTGGCCATGGGACTATCCTTTGGGCGAGAGCAGCCCCAACGATATAGAACGCGCAGGTGCGGGATTGAAGCCTGATCTTGCGCTTGTGACCTTCCAATGCGCCTTTCAAAAAGTTGCGCAGTTGTGAAATAATATTGCGCAAGCCTGCCATGCTGCTATAACAACCGAAAATCAGGAGGGCGCAATGGCAAGTACGCGGCTCGATCCCATTGATCGCAAGATATTGGCGGAATTGCAGGCGGATGGCCGCATGACGAATGTCGAACTGGCCAAGCGGGTCGGCATTTCGGCGCCGCCCTGTTTGCGGCGCGTGCGCACGCTTGAGGAAAGCGGCTACATCCGCGGGTATCACGCCGATGTGGACAGCCACGAGTTGGGTTTTGAAGTGCAGGTCTTTGCCAATGTCGGTCTGGCCAGTCAGGCCGAGGCGGACCTGAGCGCTTTCGAAGACCGTTGCCGGGCCTGGCCGCTGGTCCGTGAGTGTCACATGCTCAACGGCGAAGTGGATTTCATCCTGAAATGCGTCGCACCGGACCTGTCCAGCTTTCAGAGTTTTCTCACCGGCGAGTTGTTGACGACGCCGAACGTGGCGTCGGTCAAGACGTCATTGGTGATCCGGCAGGCCAAGGATGCCCCCGGCGTGCCATTTGACGTGCTGGAAGAACGGTTGGCCAAATCGGCCTGACGCGTGTTCAGACCTGTTCCGGTTCCGGCGCGCGCGGATGCGCGAGCGGGCCGAAATCGGTGATGTGGGCGATGTGCGGGAACATTGACAGGAACAGGTCCCGCTGAGCGTGCGTGACCTGCCGCGTTGCGTTCATGCCGGGATGGAACGTCTCCATCTCGATACCGCCAACAGTGATGGCGGCATGTCGCGTCAGACACAGGTGGAAGAGGCGCACGGGTGTCGGCGGCACCACTTCGATGATGTTCACGTTGTCGATGAATTCCCGTGCGGGCGTCAGCAAGGACGCGCCACCGGTTGTTCCACGCAGATGCGCAGGCGTCTGGAGCAGACGGGCAGCGGGTCCGACGGTCACGAATGTCTCGGGGCGGTTTTCGCCAAAGCTGTCGGCCATGATCCGAATCAGCGGCACGCGTCGGCCGGTATCGGCGGGCACGAAATTCGATGACCCGATCCAGACGACCTGGGCCGGTTTGCCTGCAGACGTGTTGAGCCAGTCACCGGGCTGCAAATCCTCGACCGCGATGTCGCCATGCGGCGCCGACAGGACAGCGCCCCGGGTGAAGGCGGAAAAGGCGGATTCAAAAAGCGGCAGCGCCGGTGCCTTTAACGTCGAGATGCTGCGCGAGCCGTCGGCCCGCATGGCCGCCACTTCGAACGTGCGAAATGGCGCTGTGCCCGGATCTGAAATCGGCGCAGCGTAAGGATCCCCACCCTTGCGCGGGGCGCGCAAGACAGCAGCAGCAAGTGTCATGTGTAACCTCGTACTTTCGGTCACATCCGCGTCGGCCCCCACCGACGACGACAGATGGATCAACTCCATTCGTCATAACTCTGCCATCATAATTCAGGGATTTGCCGCAAATTGTCAAAAACTTAGACACATTCATTGAAAAAGGCGCACCAATGGCGTGCCTTGCATAGGAATTGTTGAACCGGCACGCGCCGGTTCGCCACAATTTGATTCTGTTTTGCCGGATCAGGCGGTCTTGCGCAGGTCCGGGGAAAGTTTGCGTTTTGCGATGAACGCGGCGCGGCGGCGACCACGGGCCCATGGCATCTCTGCCGTTTCCTCGGCCGCGGCGGCGATCACGGATTTGATAAAGCGTTGCTTGGCCATCTGTGTGGTGTCCCTCTGCTCATTCTGGTGGCAGGCCGGTTGGCCGCCGTTGACATCAGGTATGCCAGCGCAATCCGGCAGGTTTGCGGCGCTGGCACGAATTTTACAAAAATTCTCAGCGCCACGTCGGCCCGCTTTGTGGCGCGCTCTACGGGCGGTTTTTCAGGGGTTTTCCGGGATTGCACGGCAGAGATTTGTTATATCTGTGGCCGACAGTGCCGCAATTGCGCCGTGATCTCAGAGTGTGATGGCGGCGATGAGGCGGCCATAATCCGGGTCTCGCTCGTGTACGGAGCGGCGGTAGGAGTAAAACCGTGCCGGGTCGTAATAGGTACAATGCCGTGTCCATTCCGCCTGCCCGACACCCGCATCCCGCAAACGCGCCAGCCCGTACCCCGGCAGATCAAAATGCATGCGGTCGCCTGTGCCTCCGGCAAAGAAGCGGGCGTTTTCGGGATCCTGATCAACAAAATCCTCGAAGAACTCCGGGCCGACTTCATATGCGCGCTGGCTGATCGACGGACCGATGACAGCATGGATACCCGTGCGGACCGCGCCAAGTGCCACCATCGCGTCGACCGTTGCCTCGAGAACTCCGCCCTGTGCCCCTTTCCATCCGGCATGCGCGGCACCGATCACGCCTGCATCGGGCGCGGCAAAGAGCACGGGCATGCAATCGGCTGTCAGCACGGAGAGCGCAAGGCCGGGCGTCGCCGTCACCACGGCGTCTGCTTTCGGTTTCGGATCAAGCGGTGTCGTCGCGGTGATGGCATCGGCGGAATGGACCTGATGCACGCCAACCAGATGCTGCGGCTGCACGTCCATTGCCTCGGCCACGCGCGCGCGGTTGATCGCGACAATCTCGGACTGGTCGGAACTGCCTGTGCCGCAGTTGAGACCCGCAAAGATGCCAGAAGACGCACCGCCCTTGCGCGTGAAGAACCCGTGGCGCACGGGGGACAGGCTGTCGGCAGTGAGTATCTCGAGTGTCATTCAGACAAACCGGGCGGTGGGGCAGCGGTGACCGGGTAGAGGCCCAGCACCTTGAACAGGTTTCCCATTTCGTCCGGGTGCGTCAACCGCCGATGCGCGGTGATGTGTGTTTCCAGCGCGTCACCGTCCAGTCGCTGGGCAAGGGCCTGCGCCCGCTGGGTGATTCCGAGCCGCTCCAGAAAGACGCCCTGTGGTGTCAGCCGCGTATGGGCCGCCGGTGCAGCGGCGCGCGCGAGCGCTTCGAAGTCCACATGTGCGGTGAGGTCGGCGAGGCCGGGCTCTGCCAGGGGATCTGTTGGTTTGTGGTCCTGCACCGCCTGCAACGTGTCACCCAATGAGCGCCAGTCGCCGTAATCGATGATTAGCGCGGCACCGCCTTGCGTGCCGATGCGTTGGCCCAATTCGGAGAGGATGGCCGTGCCGGCGGCGCAGGTTTCGACCAGATCTCCGTTGGCGGTGTCCTCCAGCCTGTGATCGAGGTCCGGTTGCGGGCCGGCTGGCGCCAGGCCAAAAGCCAGCGCGCCGTCCTTTGCGCCGACGCATCGCTCGCGCCAATACGCGCCGTCGCGCACAAATTGCCGGACGGGCAGGGCGTCGAAGAATTCATTGGCCACACACCAAAGGGGACAGTCAGATGGCAATTCGTCTGCCGTTTCGACCCATGTGCACGGCACGCCCGCGAGCGATTTGGCCTGTGTGTCGCGCAAACGGTCGGAGGCTTCGACCAGTACGACATCGGCGGCGTCTCGAAACCCCGGCACAGCGCGGGTTGCGCGCAGGATGTCGGCCAGCAACGTGCCGCGGCCCGGGCCGAGTTCGGCCAGCGTGAACCTGTCCGGCGCGCCCTGATCCATCCAGGATTGGGCGAGACTTAAGCCGACAAGCTCTCCAAACATCTGGCTGATCTCCGGGGCGGTGACAAAGTCACCGGACGCCCCGAACGGTGTCCCTGTCGTGTAGTATCCGTGCGTGGGGTTCAGCAGGGCTTCGGCCATGAACTCCGCGACGGTGAGCGGGCCGGACGTGTCGATCCGTTGGTGCAGCCGTGCCGCGAGGCTCATGCGGTTTCGGGCACGCCGCGCCGCCGCGCGCGCGTGATCAGCCACAGGCCCAGCAGGATCATCGGCAGGGACAGCAGTTGCCCCATCGTGAAACCATAGCCGCCCACATGCCACGCGAGGCCCAGCGGGTTGCCGGGCGAGATGAACTGCGCATCAGGCTGGCGCACAAATTCAATGAGAAAGCGGCTGGTGCCGTAGAAGGCAAAAAAGGTCCCGCATGTCAGGCCGGGGCGTTTCAGCGAATTGCGCCGCCAGACCATCCAGAGCAGGACGATCATCAGAACAAGGCCTTCCAGGGCGGCCTCGTAGAGCTGCGAAGGATGGCGGGCACAAATGCCGACCACGTCCGGGCAGAACTGCGCAGCCTCGCCGGGAAAGGCGACACCCCAGGGCAAATCCGTGGGGCGTCCCCACAGTTCGGCGTTGATGAAATTGGACATTCGGCCCAGCAGGATACCGGGTGGCGTGCCGAGAACGACGGCATCCGCAACGCTGAACTGATTGAACCCGCGCCGGGTGTAGGCCCAGGCAGCGAGAACGACACCCAGCAAGCCACCGTGAAAGGACATGCCGCCCTGCCAGATAAAGAGAATCTCCACCGGGTTCTGCAGATAGTAGCTGGGTTGATAAAACGCCACATATCCCAACCGACCGCCGAAAATGACACCCAGAATGATCCAGGTCAGCATGTCTTCGATCTGTTGCGGCGTCATGGCGGGCGTGTTGTCAGGCCAAAGGCGCGGTGTCTTGGCCGCCATCACGACGAGGCGCCAGCCAATGACGATGCCTACGATGTAGGCAAGCGCGTACCAGCGCAGGGCAAAGTCCATTCCAAAGAGGGAAATGGAGAAGATTTCGGGCGAGATGTCGGGGAATGGGATCATTAAGGATGTCTTCTGCGTCTGAATGCCTCTGGTCGGCGGCGCGTATCGACCTTGCAGCCCGTGCCTTGTGGGCACATATAAGGTGCAGCCGTGAAGGAGAGAAGACATCATGCAGGCGCGTGGCAAGATTTTTGACGATATTTCGCAGCTGATGACAAACGCGATGGGCGTGGCACAGGGCGCGCGGGAAGAGGCCGAAACGGCGATGAAGTCGATGGTGGACCGCTGGCTGGCCGACCGCGATTTCGTGACGCGGGAAGAGTTCGACGCGGTCCGCGCCATGGCCCAGAAGGCCCGTGAAGAGAACGAAGCGCTCAAGGCGCGCCTCGACGCGCTTGAGGCCAAAGCCGACTAAACGGCGGCGCTGCCGCGCCATTCCAGATTTTGCCAGTGTCCGGTGATCACCCGGCGGTCAGTTGATCCGCGATATGTCCGGGGCGATGGCGTGCGCCAGCGCGAGGCGCAAAGACGGGTCACGCCCGTCCTCGATGCTCCATGCGGCGGCGATACAAGCGTGTACGAATGCCCATGCGAGCAGGCGTTCGGGTATGAGGTCACACTTGTCCGCAATGATCCGCGCCAACCGGTGCGGGCGGCCCGTGGACAGCACCAGACTTGGCTGGTCGATCGGGTTGCCGATGACACTGGCGAAATCATAGGCGCGGTCACCGATAATGGGTTGGGGATCAATCGCGCGCCACTGACCTGCACTGGAGCCAAGGACGTTTCCATGGTGGAAATCCCCATGAAGCAGGTGCGTTTGCATGGTTGTGCCATGTAGCGCGGCTGCCAAGATGCATGCCCTGTCGAAAAGTGCCTGGTCTGCGGCCGTTTGTGCAGAGACGCGTGACAGAACCGTGCAACGGTCTGCCAGCGTCGGGATGCCCGCCGGGGTCGGGCGCGTGCGGTTGTGAAGTCGGCATGCTACGTCACACAGGATGGGGATCGCAGTGTCGTCCGATTGACCTTCTGCGGCAGCGTTTAACGTGGGGCCGTCGCAATACCCGATCAGCAAGGCATCTTGGGTGGCCGCATGGAGCGAAACCGCGCCGCTTCCGTTCCAGTGTGACAGCGCTGTGGCAGCATGTGCTTCGGCCTTGGCGCCTTTGGCGGTGAGGCACTTCAGTATAGCGGCGCCCCCGTCTGATGTCGTGACCTTCAGCACAAGACCGGAGGCCGTTGTCGCAACGTGTTGTGGTGCGCGCAAATGCCAACGCGTGATCGCCGCGAATGCAGCAGAAGCACTGGCATGGTCGGTCCAGTCGGGCATCAAGGCGAGGCTAAGGGGTCAACGCAATCTCGGCAATGCAAGGCAAGTGCTTTGATCATATTCTGTATATAAAACCATTCTGTCCCCAACTTATTGCGGTTATCCCCAAATAAAGGGTTGCCAGACGCCATGGCGACAGTCACCATATCTTGTAGAGGCACGGGGGGTAGCCCCGGTTTCTAGAGCAGGCACCGAGCGCTAGGGGCGCTGCCAGCCCCCATCGCTAGAGCGAACAAGAGGTGGCACCATGGCACTTTCCGAACAGTTTCTGGAAGACGACATTCACCCGATCGACATCGTCGAGCATTTGGCTGAGCATCACGAGTGGGACTTTGACCGCATCGCTGATGACCAGATCGCGATGGCGGTCGAGGGCCAATGGCGCACCTATTCGATCACGCTCGCCTGGTCCGGCTATGACGAGACATTGCGCATGGTCTGCACGTTCGAAATGGAGCCCCCCGAAGAGCGCAAGGCCGCACTCTACGAGTTGCTGAACATGATCAACGATCAGTGCTGGGCCGGGGCGTTCACATACTGGCCCGAGCAAAAGCTGATGGTTTATCGCTATGGACTGGTGCTTGCCGGTGGTCAGGTGGCGTGCCCCGATCAGATCGATACGATGATCGGTGCCGCCGTGATGAGCGCCGAACGCTACTATCCGGCGCTGCAATTGTTGATCTGGGGCGACCGCTCGCCCGCCGACGCGCTGCAAGTGGCCATTGCGGAGGCGTACGGGCGCGCATAATCTTGGCCCCTGAAGGCGAAGGGGGCACATCATGAAAGACAGCCGGATCGCGGCCCGGGGGATTGTTCTGCTGGGCTGTGGCAAGATGGGGTCAGCCATGCTGCGCGGCTGGCTGGGCGAAGGGTTGCCCGCGGATGCTGTGTGGGTTGTGGACCCGGCGCCTTCGGACTGGGTTCGATCCACAGGCGTTCATGTGAATGCCGACCTGCCGGTCGATCCCGCAGTTGTGCTCATTGCGGTGAAACCGCAGATGATGGCGCAAGCGCTGCCCAATATCGCAGATCTTGGCACGGAAGATACCGTATTCGTTTCGATTGCTGCCGGGACACCGGTGGCCGCGTTTGAAGCAGCACTTGGCGCGCGGGCGATTGTGCGTGCCATGCCAAATACGCCTGCGGCCATCGGTCAGGGCATCACCGCGATCTGTGCGAACGGGGCTGGCGCGGCCTATCTCGATGAGGCGGAAACGCTCTTGTCCGCCATCGGTTCGGTGGTGCGGCTTGAGGATGAAAGCCAGATGGATGCGGTGACTGGCGTCAGCGGGTCCGGCCCCGCTTATGTGTTCCATCTGATCGAGACCTTGGCGGCAGCAGGTGTTGCACAAGGGTTGCCGCACGCGCTGGCCATGCAATTGGCTAAAGCGACCGTCGCCGGCGCCGGTGCATTGGCCATGACCGCAGACGAAGACCCCGGCCAGTTGCGCGTGAATGTCACAAGCCCCAACGGCACCACGCAAGCCGCACTTGAGGTACTGATGGACGAGACGCGCGGGTTTCCCGCGCTGTTGCCGGAGGCGGTCGCCGCAGCGACCGAACGATCAAAGGAGTTGGCGCGTGGATGAGATCAGCTTTGACGATTTTCTGAAGGTCGATATCCGTGTGGGTCGGGTTGTGCGCGCTGAGCCGTTTCCGGAAGCGCGCAAGCCCGCGATCAAACTGTGGATCGATTTCGGCCCCGAGATCGGGGAAAAGAAAAGTTCGGCCCAGATCACGGCGCATTATGAACCCGAGACGCTGATTGGCCAGCAGGTGATGGCCGTGGTGAACTTTCCACCGCGCCAGATCGGGCCGATGCGATCCGAGGTGCTGGTTCTGGGCTTTCCGGACGCGGACGGTGCCATTGTACTGGCGCGTCCTGACGGCGACGTCCCTGTCGGCGGGCGACTGCATTGACGCGTTTGTGGATCACGCGCCCCTTGCCCGAAACCGTGCTGGACGCGGCGCGGGGCTTTGACGCCGAAGTCGTCGTGCGGTCAGATACTGCGCCCTTGTCGGAGGATGAGTTGCGCGTTGCGCTGCAGGATTTCGACATCGTTCTGCCGACGCTGGGGGATTTGTTTTCAGCGCAGGTGTTTGCGGATGCAGGCGCGCCGCGCTGCCGGTTGCTGGCGAATTTCGGGGTCGGATACAATCATATCGACGTTGCTGCAGCGGCGGCGGCAGGCGTGTCGGTCACCAACACGCCGGGCGCTGTAACGGATGCGACGGCGGATATCGCAATCATGCTCATGCTGATGAGCGCGCGGCGCGCGGGCGAGGGCGAGCGGATGGTGCGCAGCGGTGCGTGGTCCGGCTGGCATCCGACGCAGATGCTGGGTCTGCACATGTCGGGCAAACGTGTGGGCATCGTCGGTCTGGGCCGGATCGGGCGGGCAATCGCGCACAGATGCCACTTTGGGTTCGGCATGGAGGTGCATTACGTCAGCCGCTCGGAGAAAGAGGCACCGTTTCCGATTGAGCGCGCACCGGATCTGACTGGCCTTGCAAGCCGGGTCGACTTTCTCGTGGTTGCAGTGCCGGGCGGCGCTGAAACCCGGCACATGATTGACGCGGACGTGCTGGCCGCGATGCAGGGCCACGGGCATCTGATCAACATTGCGCGCGGGGATGTGGTTGATGAGGCGGCCCTAGTCGCGGCGCTGGAGGCAGGCGGGATTGCTGGGGCCGGGTTGGATGTCTACGAGTTTGAGCCACGTGTCCCGCAGGCCTTGGTGAAGATGGAAAACGTGACGCTGCTGCCACATCTCGGAACTGCCGCTCTCGAAGTCCGCACGGATATGGGCCTGATGGCCGTCGCGAATGTGGCAGCGTTTCTAAGCGGAGCGCCCCTGCCCAACCCGGTGTGAGCGGACCGAAATCCGACCCGGATTTCGGCTGTTTTCCGACACGGAAAACCGGCACTGACATGGCCGTGTCAGCGCCGGGAAACCGTTCCGGTTTCCTGCCGCGATCCGTATCGGATCGCGTTTACTCCATCACCTGGCGCCAGTGGCGCCGGCAGAGGGACACGTATGTCTCGTTGCCGCCGATCTGAACCTGCGCACCGTCGCGCATGACCTTTCCATTCGCATCCTGACGCACCACCATCGTCGCCTTCTTGCCGCAGTGGCAGATCGTGCGCACCTCGCGCATTTCGTCCGCCAGAGCGAGAAGGGTGGCCGAGCCGGGGAAGAGCTTGCCCTGGAAATCCACGCGCAGCCCGTAGCACATGACCGGAACGCCCAGATCGTCCACTGCGCGCGCCAGTTGCCACACTTGGTCTTCGCTCAGAAATTGCGCCTCGTCGACAAAGACGCAAGCCACGTCGCCCTGTTCCAACCGCCCTTTGAGTCGCGCAAACAGGTCATCGGTTGGGCCAAACATGTCCGCCGCCGCTTCGATGCCGATGCGTGACGCAATTTGCCCAGTGCCAGCACGATCATCGAAATTTGCGGTGAGCAGATAGGGCTCCATCCCGCGCTCGCGGTAGTTGTGCGCGGCTTGGAGCAAAACGGTCGATTTGCCCGCGTTCATCGTGGAAAAGTGAAAGTAGAGCTTGGCCATGGCGCCTTCCTAAGCGGGTGCGCAAACAGGGACAAGATGGCTGGTCAAAAGGGAGGCGGGCCCGGCCGCGGAAAACTCAACGACAAGTCCACCGCCGGGCCAATGTTGGTTGTTCGTTAACCGGCTGTGCGCAGGGTGTTTGTGTCACCCGACTTGGGGAAAACGCACAGCACACCGCTTGTTTGATTCACCAACCGGACCATTACACCGACTGCCGCTTGCGCGGCCCGTTTCCCCCCACCCAAACAGAAGTGCATGTGATCCTCACCTGTCGCCGACGCTGGGGACGCCGGTTACTCTTCAAGCCCCGAAAACCGCAGGGACACTTTAGGAATGACATTTGTGGCCCGTGCAATTAATGGGAAAAGACCGTGCGGGTTCCCCAGACTCTGGGTTGCATTGGTGACAGTCAACGAGGGCACGACAATGGCGGCAACTGGCAGCTATCTGAAGAAACACACCGAAGCATTGGTCAAGGATGTCGGTATCGAACCGGCCTGCGCGCTGACCGGAAAGTCCAAGGCGACGCTGGGCCGCTACTATTCGGACCATGACGAACACGCGGACCGTTTCATGCCCATCGACGCCGTGGTCGCCTTGGAGAAAGAGGCCAAATACCCGCACGTGACCAGCGCGTTGGCCGAGTTGCAGGGCATCACCCTCAGCCATGATGACCGCCGCCCGAACTCGGATCGCCCGGGCGGCGTCAACTCGGATGTCATTGCACTGAGCCAGCGCTTTGCCATGTTGATGAGCGAATACCAGCAATCCATCGAAGATGGCGTCATCACCGTGAACGAGGCCAAGCGCCTGCTCAAGGAAACGACACTCTTGCAGCAGGTGCTCATCGACATGAAGCTGCACCTGGAAGATGAAAGTGCCTGAGGCAGACGATGACGAATTGCCGGCGCTGCAGCCATCGGAATTGCCGCAGATAGATACCGAATGCCTGCGCGCACCAGACGACCCCGGTCATCCGCCGCGCATCCTGTTGCTGTACGGCTCATTGCGGAGCGCGAGTTATTCGCGCCGGGCCGCAGAAGAGGCCGCGCGCATCCTCCGCCATTTGGGCTGTGAAACGCGGATGTTCGACCCGACGGGCCTGCCTCTGGTTGATGGCGCGTCCAGCGATCATCCCAAAGTCCAGGAATTGCGTGATCTGGCGATTTGGTCCGAGGGCATGGTCTGGTCCAGTCCGGAACGTCACGGGGCAATGACCGGTCTGATGAAAACACAGATCGACTGGCTGCCATTATCCTTGCAGGGCGGTATCCGCCCGACGCAAGGCAAGACGCTCGCGGTCATGCAGGTTTGTGGTGGCTCGCAAAGCTTTAATGCCGTCAATCAGATGCGCATTCTGGGCCGCTGGATGCGGATGGTCACCATTCCGAACCAGTCAAGCATCGCCAAGGCGTGGCTCGAATTTGACGGCGACCGGCTGCCCGAGGGGCCGTTCTATCGCCGGATCGTGGACGTGATGGAAGAACTGGTCAAATTCACCTGGCTGGTGCGGGGTCGTGCGCCTTACCTGGTGGACCGCTATTCCGAACGTGTCGAAAGCGTCGAAGACGTGCACAAACGCGTGTCGCAGAAAGGCGAGTGAACAAGCCGCGTTGTTTGGCCCGCATCCACGTGGACTTGCAGGATTTTCCCGCCCGTTGCACTCTCGTCATGGGGGTATGGTATGAGCACACCGGACAGCAACAGTGACATGCTTGAGATGCTGCGTGCCATCGACGGCTTTGCTGCGCTGGATACCGAAGTCCTGCAGGAGGCGATTGAACTCGCCGACGTGCAACATGTGTCGCGGGGCGAGGCGCTGATCCGCGAAGGAGAGCCTGCAACACGCCTGTTTCTGGTGATCAGCGGGCGGTTCACCGTGTTTTCCGGCGCGCTTGCCATTGCCGAGATTCGACCGGGCGAGCCGGTGGGCGAATTGGCTTTTTTTGCAGGCGGGAAGCGCACCGCCAGTGTGATTGCGGCGCGTGACAGTTCGGTTCTGTGTCTGACCCGCGAGGCCTATGACACCCTGTCGGCCCGGACACCTGCCCTGGCCAACGGTATCCTTGCAGCGCTCAGTCAGCGGCTGGCGCGCACTGTGCAAGGCTCGCCAGGACTGCGCCCGAGCGCGGGGCAGGTCTGCGCCGTTCTGCCGGGCGCGAACAAACCGCTCGCACCTGCGTTTCTGGAAGGGTTGCGCGGTGCCTTTGCCGACGCGCCGCAGTGGAAAATCCTCGACGAGACGTCGCGGCCCGCCGAGATCCGCGGTGACCTTGATGAAACCGCGCGGTGGGTGCGGTCGATGGAGGCGGTGCACGACACCTTGCTTTTGATTTGCGCGGATGCCGATGGCGATCCGGTCTGGCGCAAGGCTGTCACCAACAATTGCGACACGATCGTCATCGCGGTGCCCAAGAGCGCGCAATTCAATCCGCTCGACACGCCTTCGGCACTGGAGCGACAGGTCTATCAGGCCAAGATGGAGGCCAATGTCCAACTGGTCCTTTATCGCGATACCGCGCAGGACAGCAGGGCCCAAACCGTCAAATGGCTGACCGATCGCATGGTCGGGCTGCACCACCATGTGGCACTCGATCAGCCGCAGGACTTTGGCCGTCTGGGGCGGTTCATGCGTGGCGAGGCCGTCGGGCTGGTGCTGTGTGGCGGTGGCTCCTTTGGCACCGCGCATCTGGGCGGCATCAAGTATCTACAGGAAAACGGTTATAACTTTGACTATGTGGGCGGCACCAGTGTCGGATCGGCGATGGCCGGAGCCTTGGCGATGGGGCTCGAACCGGATCACGTGATGGATCAGTGCGAGGATATCTTTATCCGGTCCAAGGCGATGTCCAAGATCACGCTGCCGCGCTATTCGCTGCTGGATCACCACACGCTGGATGATGCATTCCTGCGCCACTATGGCACGCAGGATATCGAAGACCTGCCGCTGAACTTTTTTGCCGTTGCGACCAGTCTGACGGACAATGATGTGCGTGTGCTGCGCAAGGGCCCCCTGTGGCGGGCGATCCGGGCGTCCACGGCCATACCCGGGATTTTCCCGCCGATGCTGAACCCGGACGGCGAGGTGCTGATCGACGGCAGCCTGATCGACAACGTCCCCATCGAGGCGATGCGTCAGCTGAAACCGGGGCCAAACATCATCCTCAACTTCCTGCCGGACAAGGCGTGGCGCGTGCGCGCCAAATACGAGGATCTGCCCAATCGGGCGCAGGTGGTGACCGGGCTTCTCCGTAAGCCCAAGAAGGGCACGCCGCGCCATCCGACGGCCTTTGCCATTCTGGCGCGGTCGATGGTGGTCAACGCACGCAAATTGCTGACCGAAATCAATGTCGAGGACGATGTGCTGCTGAACCTGTCGGTGCTCAAGGGCATGAGTTTTCTGGACTGGAAACGCGGACGTGAATTGTTCGATGCGGCCTACAAGCAGATGCATCTTGCGATGGAGCGTGCGGACGCGCTGGACGGAACCGGTGAAGCAGGATGCCTCGACCGGCTCAAGTCCGCATCAGAGCATATCAACGAGGTGGGCGATGGCCTGGGTCTGACAACCCGCTAGGCCCGGCGTTCGACGATCACCGATCCAACGGAATACCCCGCGCCGAACGAGCAGATCACCCCGATATCACCCGGCGCCATGTCGTCCGAGTATTTGGAGAATGCAATGATCGAGCCCGCCGAAGACGTGTTGGCATAGTCCTGAAGAATGTTGGGCTGTTCGCCGGGTGCAGGTTCGCGGCCCAGAACCTTCTTGCCGATAAAGTCGTTCATCGACTTATTTGCCTGATGCAGCCACAGGCGCTTGATATCCGCCGCTTCCAGCGCCTCGTCGCCCATGTGGTCCCCGATGTGCTTGGCCACGAGCGGCAGCACTTCCTTGAACACCTTGCGACCGTTTTGCATGAACTGCATGTCGCGACGGTCCTTGACGCCGTCAGGGCGCGAACGGCGCAAAAAGCCGTTGTTGTTGCGGATGTTGTTGGAAAAGACCGTGGCGCAGCGGGTGGACCGTATGGCGAAGTAGGGACCGGTTGCGTCTTCCTCGCGCTCGACCAGCGTGGCGGTCGCCACATCGCCGAAGATGAAGTGGCAATCCCGGTCGCGCCATTCAAGATGTGCAGAGCAGATCTCGGGGTTGACCACCAGCGCCGACCGGATGGAGCCCGACCGGATCATGTCCGCTGCGGCCTGCAGTCCGAATGTGGCCGACGAGCAGGCCACGTTCATGTCAAAGGCAAACCCGTCGATGCCCAGCAGTTGCTGGATTTCGATGGCCACGGCGGGATAGGCGCGTTCGTGGTTTGACGCGGCACAGATCACCGCATCGACATCCGCCGCCGTCTTGCCCGCCTGAGCGAGCGCCTTTCCGGCGGCGTCCACGGCCATTTCCGCCATGATTCCCGGTTCATCATCGCTGCGCTGGCGCAGCAACGGGTGCATGACCTCCGGGTCGAGAACGCCCGACTTGTCCATGACATAGCGCCGCTCGATGCCGGAGGCCTTGAGGATGAAATCCTCCGAGGAATGATCCTTGGCGGCGACGGTTCCCGCTGCGATTTCGTCGGCATGCGCCGCGTTGTAGCGGTCCGCGTAGGCGTTGAATGCCGCGACCAGTTCAGCGTTCGAAATGGTCTGTTCAGGCGTGAAAACGCCGGTGCCGGTGATAACGGGAGAGAATGCCACGCGCGTGCCCCTTCAGGCTTCTTTTCAGTTGGCGCAGCGTACTTGGGGCCGCGCCCACCCGCAAGGCCCGGGGTTAGTCCGTAACGGTTACGCCGTCCGCGTCAAAGTAGTGCGTCTGCTCCGCATCAAAGCTCAGCCCGTGCACGTCACCAACCGTCAGGGCCGCATCCCCGGAAATGCGCACGTTGATCGGGCCGGCCGCGCCACAGTCAAACAGGACAAAGGTGTCGGCACCAAGGAATTCGACCACATCCACCTTCCCGTCCACTTCGCCCGTTCCGGCAGCACCGGTCGTGATGTGTTCGGGGCGTATGCCCATCTGCGTGGCCGGGCGGCTTTTGCCGTATGCGCCGCCGCGTCCACCCGCCACGGTGTAGCTGCCGCCGTCCGTCGTGCAGGGGAACACGTTCATCTTGGGGCTGCCGATGAATTGCGCCACAAAGACGTTGCCGGGGTGATTGTAGAGCTCACGTGGCGTACCGACCTGGATAATGCGGCCTGCATCCAGAACCACAATCCGGTCGGCCAGCGTCATCGCCTCGACCTGATCGTGCGTCACGTAGATCATTGTCGCATCAAGGGCCTGGTGCAGCTTGGAGATCTCGTGCCGCATCTCGACCCGCAACGCGGCGTCAAGGTTCGACAAAGGCTCATCGAACAGGAACGCCGTGGGGTCCCGCACGATGGACCGGCCAATGGCGACGCGCTGGCGTTGCCCGCCCGACAGGTCTTTGGGACGCCGGTCCAGATACTGGTCCAGCTTCAGCGTGTCGGCGGCCGCATTCACCTTGGTTTCGATCTCGGATTTTGGCGCGCCCGCCGTTTTCAGCGAGAACCCCATATTGTCGCGCACCGATATATGCGGATAGAGCGCGTAGGATTGGAACACCATGCTCAGCCCGCGTTTCGAGGGTGGTTGGTCGGTGACATCCGTACCGTCAATGTCGAGCGACCCGCGGCTGATATCCTCTAGCCCGCCGATCATGCGCAGCAACGTGGATTTCCCGCAGCCCGAGGGGCCGACAAAGACGACAAACTCGCCGTTGTTGATGGCGAGGTCCACGCCCTTGATGACCTGCACTTCGCCGAACCATTTTTCGACAGCGTTAAGGGTGATCGCGCCCATGTTTCACGCAGCTCCTGCATTCGGGGACGCCCAGCCAAGCCATACGGCCGCCGTCCATGTAAAGGTGCCACCCCCGGCAGGGTCGCCAGTGATAGGATCGAAATATTCGGCAAAGCCGTGTTCGGTGATCAGGTCGCCTGTGAGTTTGCGCAGGTCGTCACCCAAGGCATAGCCGCGCTCCGTCAGGCCAAGCCCGATCATCATGTTCATGATTGCCCAGACGGGCCCGCGCCAATACCGCTTGGCGTCAAAGCGGTCGTCCGTCGGAACGAGGGACGGCACGCCATAGCGGGCCATCCGCAACACCTGCTGGAGGCGGTCGGCCATTTCCGGGCGGTCAATGCCCGCATACCAGCACAGGAAAGACGCATTGCTCAGCGCACCGGCACGGGTGCCGCCCACCACATCGCGGGAATCGTAGGCGTTCAGGTCCGGGTTCCAGAGGCTCTGCGCGCCGTCTTCCAACGTGGCAATCCAGCCCTGCAATTCGGAGACGTCACGCCCCATATCCCGACCCATGGCCAGAAGATCGCGGGTTGCGCGCAGCAGAATGAAGGTCATCGTCGGGTCCGCGACACGGAACGGTGTGTCCTTGAGCAGTGCGGCTTCGTCCCAACCGACACGCGCACCCCGCTGCACCAACCAGATATAACGGTCGTAGTCGTATTTTGTCGGGCGCATCGCGCTGTCAACGTGGGTGGTGTCGCGGCGGGTATACTCTCCAACGCCCTCGGGCGTTATCGCGGCCATCGCCGTGTCCCAATCCGGGGCATTGTCACGTCCGGCTTCCCAGGGATGCGTGATGCAGACCGCACCCTGATCCAGCCGCCAGGTCATGAACCAGCGGTGCCACGCGACCATCTTGTCAAAGAGCGCTGCAATGCGCGGAGCGCCCGCTTCGGGATCACGTTCGAGGATCAGCCGCGCCATGGTGGCCGCAACCGGCGGCTGGCTGATACCGGACGACGGAATTGGCCCGACGCCCTGCCACACATCCGGTCCGGGAAAATAGCCATCATCCTGCGCGTGAAACAGGATATGCGGCACCATGCCATTGTCCCACTGGCCGGAAAACAGCGTCTCGATTTCCACCCAGGCCCGGTTCATGTCGATGCCGGCAAACCCGAGCGCGGCAAAGGCACTGTCCCAGTTCCATTGATAGGGATAGAGCCCTGCCGTCGGAATTGTGTACCCGCCTCGATCATTGCGCTCGAGGATGCCGCGTGCTTCTTCGTCCCGCGCGTCTGTCATACTTGCGTCCAACATCATCCTTTTACTGACCCGGCGGTCAGCCCCTTGGTCATGAACCGCTCCAGCCCGAGGAAGAGGGCCATGATCGGTATTGTGGCAATGACCGCGCCCGCCATCAGGTGTTGGCGCGGAATCTCCGAGGAGTTGAGCATGGCAACCCCGCGTGTGAGCGTGAATTTAGACGGATCATCCAGCAGCATGAACGCCAGCAGGAATTCGTTCCACGCGATCATGAAGACATAGAGCGACACCGATACCATCGCTGGCAGCGACAGGGGCAGGGTGATCTTGACGATCACCTGCAACCGGCTGAGCCCGTCCATCAGCCCCGCCTCTTCGACCTCGACCGGCAGGCCGCGGAAATACCCTTGCAGCATATAAAGCGCCACGGGGATCGTCGTGACCGGGTAAATCAGGATCAGACCGGGGATGGTGTTGCGCAGGCCCGTCATCGAAAAGGCGATGTAGATGGGCAGCGCCAGAACGATCATCGGCACCATGTAGATCAGCAGGATCGACCGCGAAAAGGCCGCCCGCCCCTTGAACCGCAAGCGTGCCACGGCGTAGGCGCCGGGGACCGAGAATGCCAGTGTGATCAGGACGGTCAGGACCGATACGTAGAAGCTTGTCCAAAGGTAGCTGCCAAAGCCAAACTGCCCGAACAGCTCGGTATAGCTGGAAAACAGCTCCCACCCCCGTGTCAGTTCAATGGAAAAGTCCAGCGGATTGCGCAACAGCGCCTGCTGTGACTTCAGGCTGGTCATGACCATCACGTAGAACGGGATCAGCACCACTGCCGTGAAGATGATATAGCCAAAACCGGTCAGAAACCGGATGACCGCATCCTCGAACGCGTGGCGCGTGAGGGGGCCCGGATGCGCCTCGACCAGCATCACCTGCAGTGGCCAGATGGTGAACAGGCCAAACAGGATGGCCGCGGCGACACGCCAGAGCATGGGCGTGCCATCGCCAAAGAGGATGGTGGACAGTGGGGTGAAGAGCAGCGCAACGGCAACCAGAACAAACCCGCCGATCAGCACCTTGCGGTCGCGGACGTAGAGTGCGGCCAGACCGCCGCCCAGCCCCATCAGCAAACACCCAAGCGTTCCCGGCCGGAACCCCAAGCCGCTGGCAAATGACAGCGTGACCGAGACCGTGATGGCCATCACAAAGGCCCAGAAGATGCCGATCAGACCGGCGGTGACATGCCCTTCGCGCAGCGCGGTCATAGCCCTTCCTCCTGGCTGATGTATTTGAAGAAAAACACGGAAAACAGGAGCAGCGTGGCAAAGATCACCACCGCCACGGCTGCGCCCGCCCCGATATTCGAGATCGCAAAGGCCTGTTCATAGACGTTCACGGTCAGTGTGCGCGTGCCCGCGTTGCCGCCTGTCAGCAGGAAAATGTCGTCGAACTTGTTGAACGTCCAGATAAAGCGCAGCAGGAAAAGCACGGACAGGATGCCCAGCAGCATCGGCAGGCTCAGGTACCAGAACTTCTGGAACGGCGACGCGCCATCCATGTCCGCCGCCTCATACATGTCCGTGTCGATGCTTTGCATCCGGGCGAGGATGAACAGGAAGGACAGCGGGAAGTACCGCCAGATCTCGAAGACGGTGACCATGATCAGCGCGAGGGGGCGCTGGCCAAAGAAATTGATCGGGCTGTCGACCACGCCCATCTGGATCAGCAAGGCGTTCAGCGACCCCGAAAACGGGTCAAGCAGTGTCACCCATGTGAAGGCGACCGCGATAATGGGCGAGACATAGGGAAATAGGTAGAGCCCGCGCAGCACGCCCTTGCCCCGGAACGACTTGTTCAGGAGCATCGCGGCAAAGAGGCCAATCACCAGCGCACCAACCGTGCCGAAGACGGTGTAGAACACGGTGGCCCACAGCACGGACAGGAATTCGTCCCCGTCAAAGATGCGGACAAAGTTCTCCAGCGTGAATTCGCTATTGGTGAGGATGTTGTCGCCGGTCCCGACGCCGCGCGGCTTGGAGCCTTCGACGATTTCTTCCAGCGCGTCTGCATCTCCGTCCAGCGTGACAGGGATGCGGACCCGCTCATTGAACCCGCCGGGCACGTCCCCGAAGGTGCATTGCAGTTCCTGACCGGTGACGGTGCAGGGCGCGGGCAATTCGCCAAAGACAACGCCGTCATGCAACCTGTCTGTAAAGCCCAGCCCAATGATTTCCTTGCTCTGTGACGAGTTGCGGACGCGGTACTCGACCACCATCTGGCCAGACCGTTCGCGCAGGCTTTCGCGGATCACGGGGGCCACGGGGCGCAAGTCGGCAAGGCCCACCGGCTTGAAGCTGATCCAGAAGATCGACAGGAGCGGCAGAACAATCACGAGGCTCACGATCAGGATCGTGGGCAACAGCAGGCTCCAGGCCAGCCGCGCCTCGCGACGCTCAAGCGCGCCACGGGTTGTGGGTGGTGTCGGGGACGTCATGGCCGTCTCGAATGATTTGAGGGTGTGAGGAGAGGGCGGTCAATCCGCCCTCTCGGTCCAGCCGCGCTTAGTTGATTGCGGCCAGTTCTGAGTTCATTGCTGCAATCGCAGCCGCCGCATCAATTTCGTCGTCGATATACTGACGCACGATGCGGTTGATCGCCTGGCTGTTGATCATCTTGGAGGCCAGCGCCAGCTGGTTTTCCGCGACGCCCCAGCGTTGGGCCACTTTCAGGCCGCCCACGATCTCGTCCAGCATTTCAGCCGAGTAAAGATCCTTGAGCGGTGCCTTGCGGTCAACACCAACTGGGATTTCAGACCAACCGGCCGAAAACTTGCCGGGCTCGTCCGCTGTGCCTGTGCGCACCGGGAACTTGCCTTCGGCCGCGATCGACAGCGTCTGCATGTAGCCATCGTTCATCGAATATTCGACGAATGCCTGTGCCGCTTCGGTGTCGGCGTCAGACGTGATGCCAAAGTAACGCACGTCACCCCACGCAGCCCCGTCAGGGTTGGACGGGCCGGCAAAGTTGGTGACGATGCCCGTGGCTGCCGCCAGGTCGCGCGTGGTCGGATCATCGTTGATGGTGGGGGCGGCGCTGTCGCGCAGACCGGCCAGTTCATCGAGGATGAAGGGCGACCAGATGATCATCGCGGCCTGACCCGCGAAATACAGTTCGCGCGACTGCTTCCAGAACAGCTCGCCCGGAGGCGACGCCTTGGCGATGGCCTTGTAGAAGTCGAGCACCTCTGTCGTGGCCTGAACGTCCAGTTCCTGCGCGCCATCCGCGCCGACAGGCGACACGCCGTTGGCGAGGAACACATGTTCGAGCACCTGGCTCATGAAGTTCTCGTCGACCTTGGTGGCGGCCACGAAGCCGTACATTTCCGGCGGGTTGTGCAGCGCGGCCAGCGCAGCTTCGACATTGGCGTAGGTGTTCGGCGGCGCCAGCCCCTTTTCGGCAAAGAGGTCGGCCCGGTAGACAACCATCTGCGTCTAGCCATCCACGGGAACCGACGCGATGTCACCGTCATAGGCTGCCATGGCCAGCGGCCCGGCGGCAAAGGTGTCACGCCCGAGGTTGTCGATCACTTCGGTCGCGGCCTCGGTGTCGAGAATGCCGGCTTCGGCCCATGGCAGAGCGTATTGCAGGGTGTGGTAGATCACATCCGGCAGGTCACCTGCAGCAAAAGCCGCGGTCGCGCGGGTACCGAGTTCATTTTCGGAAACCGGAATGACTTCGACCGAGTTGCCTGTCGCCTTTTCGAAGGCGGCGGCCATTTCCTGCTGCTTCGCCAGACGCTCGGGCTGTTCCTCGGTCGTCCAGAAGCGGATGTTTTCCGCCATTGCGGCGGATGCTGTCAGAACAAGGCCAAGCGCCGTGCCCAATAGCAAACGTCCCGCAGGGGCTTTGGTGAAGGTCATGAGTCTCTCCTCCCTCATGTTATTTTCGGATGTCCGGCAGTGCCGGACGCAGCCGGACAACAAAGACATTCCTATGGTGTGCCGAAAAATTGCAACGATGCAACAAATTTCTTGCAGCGCCATAAATCGCCGTTTTTCTGATATTTTATGGCTAATTCTGCGCTGCAGCAAAACGTGAAGAGTTAATCATTGTAACGATGCAATTGATTCGCACTTGTTTGGAATCCCTGTACATGTACGATTTGAAACACCCGTTCACAGGATCCGACGCCATGGCTGATCAAGGCCGC
>CAZRUV010000055.1:19257-21543 GCA_964603315.1 uncultured Rhodobacterales bacterium | reverse complement strand
CGCCACCAGCACGACGCAAGGCCGACACTGGTGGTCACCGATGAAGGACACATCATTACCACCAATCCGTTGCTTGCGCGCTATGTAGTCAAGATCACCAAGATGTGGCGAAAACTGGGCGCCTGGTTCTGGATTGCCACCCAGAATCTGGAAGACTTCCCGGATGCCAGTCGCAAGATGCTCAACATGATGGAGTGGTGGCTGTGCCTGGTGATGCCCAAGGAGGAGGTTGAACAAATCGCCCGCTTCAAGGATTTGACCGATGTGCAGCGCAGTCTGTTGCTGTCGGCTCGCAAGGAGCCGGGCAAGTATGTCGAAGGAGTCGTGCTTTCCGACAATATGGAAGCGCTATTTCGTAATGTCCCGCCGCCGCTATCTCTGGCACTTGCCATGACCGAGAAACACGAAAAGGCCGAGCGTGGTGCGATTATGCGGGAGCGCAACTGCAGCGAACTCGAGGCGGTGCATGTCATCGCTGAACGCATCGCAAAGAAACGTGGTTAGTCGTCGATCTGACGATTTCTCTTAAATAAACCCTGCACGCTTGTGAATCGATTTTCGGTATCGAAGCGCCTGTTTGCGCGTCACGATAGCACGCATATCGACACAGAGTTGACCACTATGATTTGGAAAGCCTCAAAACACCGCCCACGGGTTCCATTGGTGTGTCTTGCTTCCGTACTCCTGTATTCAGGAGTCACGTTGGCGGATCAGCATCAACAGAACCTGCCTCATGTAATCGAGGCGTTTACGTCGATCAAGTTTCCCTTCGTTGATGCCAGAGGCATCGGTAACGATTCGCATGGACTGGGCGTCACCATCTATGAAATTGATGGGATCGAGTCTATTGAACGAGACCTCTCTATTGATATGCCAGCCGATCCAGAAAAGTCGAAGCGGGTCGCGCTGGATCGCATCCAGCACATGGATGATCAGACAAAAGCAACAATGCAAATGGCGGCGCAAGGGTTGGCGAAGGCGATGCAGTATGGCGTGGATCGCTATCCAGCCATTGTCTTCGATGGCCAGGCAGTCGTATACGGCGTAACCGATGTGCAGAGTGCACTTGCGCATTACCGGGTATGGCGGCGGGAAGGTAAGCGATGATCCGCCAGAGCTTTCTATCGTTCTGCCTTGTCATTGCGCTATGGATGCCGGTCACCGGGTTCTCCGGTACGACGACCACACCACAGATCCTGGCCCAGACGACAACGGCGGCATTTTCCTGCATGCGATGGATGCCTATTGGCATGTGTTTCTGGTTGCGCTGCTCCTGGACCGGCTGCAGCGTACGCACCTCGATCAAGGTGGGGCATTACAACCCGGATCTGGTGGTCAGTACCTACAACGAGCTGGGCGGGAATCCGTGGACCGAGATCCGCGCGACCCTGGGTTTGGCGCAGAAGACTGCGGCCACGGGTCTGTTGGGCGCCTTTTTGCCGGTGCCGATTGACAGCGCTGGCAACCGAACAGAAGGAACCTCGGAGCGTGACCACAAGAATCTGGTCTACCGGGAAACTGACGCCATTGGCCATCCGCTGAGCTCGCTGACGGGTATCGTTGCTGGTACCGGTTTGTTGTGTCCGTCAGAGACCACTTCTTTCTTTCCCTATTTCCAGTCCGGCCTCGACGCCCTGTCGTGGCGGCAAGAGATCCCGGAGATCTTCTATCCCGCCAGCCTGATTCCCGGTCTGCGCGAGGTGGGTACCTGGCCCCTCCAGACCTGGGGTGGTGTCTATCCGCGTACCGGCTGGACGACACAGGCCGAAGAACCCAAGGCCGCTGCTCTCAATGCCCAGCGAGCCGGTGACATCGTCACGCGTACGGGGCAACCGCACGTCTATGTGCCCGTGACCGGCTCATCAGGTTCCATGAAGGTTTGGTCACCGGGTCCGTTGATGGAGAAGGATCGCAGCACCGGCACCTGGCAGATGTTATTGCCGCTATCTGAATCGAGCTGCGACGTCTTCGGCACCAATGATCTTGCCAGCCTGACCGGCTGGGGTGGCGGCCGCGTCGATAGTGAAGGTGACTATGTCTGGAATCTATGGCGGCCCTACAAGTGCTGTGAGCGCCGGGGCCAGTGGTTTCTGTTTGATATTGACTGGATTGCTTACCCCTGATGAAAACGAACGCTAAACACTCATTCCCTCATCGACACGCGATCAGCTGGCTGCTGATTGGACTCCTCAGTTTGAATAGCGCGCATGCCATTACCAAGGGGCCGACGGAAGACAGCTTCTGGTATTACGAAATCGGTGGGGCAGAGCCGGTATCGGCGCCTGC
>CAZRUV010000055.1:0-19157 GCA_964603315.1 uncultured Rhodobacterales bacterium | reverse complement strand
AAGACAGCTTCTGGTATTACGAAATCGGTGGGGCAGAGCCGGTATCGGCGCCTGCCAACCCTTCTGTCGTATCCGTTACCCTGGGCGGCTCGGCCCAATTGGGACTGGGCTACAGCTGCGGCAAATTCGACCCCGTGGCCGCGGTGACCAATACGCTGAATGACATCGGTGCCGGCATCGACAACATGATGAACGCGATGACGGCCGCGGCCAGTGCCGCGATTGCAGCACTCCCCGCGCTGATCCTGCAGCGCGCCAATCCAGGCCTCTACGACATGTTCCAGAACGCACTGCTGCAGGCCGAGGAAACCATGCAACTGGCGACCAAGTCCTGCGAGCAGATGGAGGCCGAGATCGCCCAGGGCAAAAATCCCTATGCCGATCTCATCACGCTGTCCAAAGGCAATGACTGGAAGCTCCAGATGGGCGTTGGCGGTAATGATGCGGTAACCGCCAAGGATGCCGTCGAGACCTCTAACGGGGACAACGGCGTGCCCTGGATCGGCGGGCAGGCCGGGGGCTCCGGGCAGCCGGTGCTGGAATTTACCGGCGACATCGTCAAAGCCGGGTACAACATCAATATGAATCGTCCGATCACGACGGCAGGCCCGGTGCCTCCTGCATCGGCCACCCGCCTGACGGAGATCTGGACAACACCTACCGATGCGCGTAACTGGGTCGTCGATGTGGTCGGCGAAAACATCGTCACGACCTGTGATACCTGCCGCAAGGACAGCATTCCCGGTACCGGGCTGCTGCCAAAGCTCAATCAGGAGGCGACTACCGTAACGACGGAAATCCAGAACCTGGTCAGCGGCGCAACGCCTCCGACTCTGGCCAACCTGGACAATATTACTGCCCCGGGTGTGGCCATTACACGGCAGGTCATCGAGGCGATTCGGGAGATGCCGGCCTCCGAGCAGAGCCTCATCATGGGCCGGCTGGTATCAGAAATCAGCACGGCCCGCACGGTGGAGAAGGCGCTGTACGCCCGCCGTTTGCTGCTTTCCGGCCGCCAGGTGCCCGAGGTCTATGCCACCGAGGTGGCCCGCGAGCACGCGGACAAATCCATCGCCGAGCTGGACAAGGAGATCGAGAACCTGTTGTTCGAGACCCGGGTGCGCAAGGAGGTGGTTTCCGACACGATTGCGACCTTGCTGCAACGCGCCGCGGCCCGTCGGCAGTCGTCCCTGAAAACGCCAGAAGTCCCGACCATCGATCCACGTCCGCTGAGCAATGGCCGTGTCCAATAACGGAATTGTCATGCGTCGGCGCTGGTTCTTTTTGCTGACCCTGCTGGCGTTCGGTCTGGCGCTGGGGGCAGGTGGCATCCTCTGGCATTCAGTCCAGACAACCTCTGTAGTCGCAATGCAGACACGGATCGATGCCTTGAAGCCGATCCTGACTGGCATCCGGGTCTCGCTGATTGCCCTGTTGGCGATGGGCTGGCCATGGATCGTGAACACCCTTGACCGTTGGGGACGTCTGGATGAGACACAGGCCACGAACTTGCTCGCTGTACGCTGGCGTATCGTGACCTGGCTCGTCGTGATCGAACTGGTGTTGGGGCAGAACCTGCTTGGTCAGGTGCTGGCCGCACTGCAGGGGAGCGGGGCATGACCGTCGACAGCTATCTCGAACTCTTTACGACACTGTTCGGCTGGACCTTCTATGGCATTTTGTGGGATGTACTGGTCGGCACCGGTATCGTGTTCCTGCCGTTCCTTGGCATCCTGATCGACAACTGGCGGGAACCGGCGCAAGGTGGTGAGTTCGGTACTGTCACCGGATTGTCGCTGCGGCGCATGGAGCTGGAGCTCTTCATCGCACTACTGGTGGTTGTTTTATCCGGTCAACCGGCCGCGTTGACGCCACTGAACGCCGCTTCACTCAACTACACGCCACCACCGACACTGATCGATCCGACACCGCCGACGGCAACCGTGGCGGCACCCCAGAGCACTTACGGTTCCACCGGCTTTACCGGTTCGCCGGCTACGGTGAACATCCCTGTGTGGTGGTATGCGGTGCTTTCGATGACCTCGGGATTCAATCACGCGGTGGTCGAAGGCCTTCCAAGCGCTGCAGATATGCGTACCTACGAACAACAAGCGCGGCTCGCGACTATTGCCGACCCGCGTCTGCGCCAGGAAGTGAGCGATTTCTTCAGCCAGTGCTACATTCCGGCCCGATCGATGTACCAGTCAGAACGACCCGCCACCGCTGCGGTGAATGCGCTGCTGACAACCTATGGCCCCGACGATCCGGACTGGATGGGTTCGCAAGTCTATCGCAATACGCCGGGCTACTATGACACCCTGCGTGCCACTACGCAGGTCAGCGGCTGGGCCTACAATGCTGCCCGTGATACCGAATATGATCCCGCCGCGCCACCTACCTGGGGCAGGCCTTACTGCAAGCAGTGGTGGGAGGACGCCTCGGCGGGCCTGCGTGAAAAGTTGATCACCGAGGCCGATGCCACATCGGCCGGCTTTTCAGGTCTCGTGGTCGCCGTCGCGCCGGCCCTGGCCAGCGAACAGCAGAATGATGCAGTGGCCAAGACCGTTCTGGCGAATTCTCCGCCATCGTGGTCGAACAACGACCTCGTGGCCCACAATTCCGGCAGTACCGGGTTGCTCAGTACGGTAGAGAATGTCGCCAAGGGCGGCCTGGCGTCGGGTGGCGTAGTGGCTGCATCGGCGTTGTTCTCGGTCACCATGACCGCGGTCCTACAGGCGCTCCCAATGGTGCAGGCCGTGCTCCTGCTCGGCATCTATGCCTTGCTGCCCATGATCGTGGTGCTGTCGCGCTATTCCATCTCCATGATGGTCATCGGCGCCATGGCAATCTTTACCGTCAAGTTCTGGAGCGTTCTCTGGTACCTGGCGCTGTGGGTGGACCAGAATCTCATCCTGTCCATGTACCCGGATGTGAATGTCTTCCTGCAGATGTTCGCAAACCCTGGCGAGCACGATATCAAGCGCATGCTGCTCAATATGATCACGACCAGCCTCTATCTGGGTTTGCCGTTGCTCTGGAGCGGGATGATGGCATGGACGGGGTTACATATCGGCCGCTCGATCAATTCGGTACAAGGCGAATTCACACGGCCAGCCCAGGATGCCGGGAGGCAGGGCGGAGGTATTGGGAAGGCTGTTGCTACTAAAGGGGCGAAGCGATAACGGATTTACAAGTCGTCTTCATACCATCCGTATGGATCAGTGCCGTTGTCAAACTTGCGGGTGCGGAAATTATAGTCTCCGGTTAGATCACCGCCTTCAGAATCCATGTCATCCTCGGATGTAATCGCAGCTTCGGCCAGCAGGCCGATGAGGCCCATGACAAACAGGCTCGTGGCGCGAACGATTGCCTTCGCGCCAGTCAGTATGCCTCCAAGGCATGCCATGAACACTGTAAAAGCTTTGCGCTGATCTTCCATCTCAATAAATCTCTATCTATCGCATCTCCCATGGTGAACTCCGTGCGCCAATGCTTCAGAATTCCCCATCCCGGACCACATTACCTTTGCTGATTATCTTGACAGTTTTTGGGTGAACCGGTTCGTTGTCCGGCAGCAGTCCCTTGCCTTTCTCAATCACCATGGCAGCGACACTGGTCAGCTTGCCTAATGTGTCCGAGCCAGCAAGCGCCTTGCTATCGTTATAGTAATCAAACCAGGGTAAACCGGCACTCGTGTAATCTTTGGCTGTCGGCGGCGTATGCGGTGGCTGGTGTCCTGTAATTGCCAGATATTGCTCACTGTTGGCCAGGTGGATGAAGCACCGGAAGCCATTGTCCTGATCCCAGGCATCGATGCCGTATTCGTCCTCGTAGATCTCCTGCCGCATCAAGCCGCCTGGAGCAAGACCCATATCCGGGGCAGCGGATTCGCAGACCGTGCGACTGAACATCGGTATCTCGAGGTAGTCCATGTCTGCTTCCACGGTTCGCTCGAAATGTTCGACGTAAACATCATGCTTCATCGGGTAGACGATGATCTGGAGTCCGCCATGTTCAGCCTTACCGGTAATCTGCTCCTCGGCTGTGAAGCCTTCTCCCAGCGGCATGGCGACAAACTGCCGGATGAAATCCTCCGAGACGTTGAAACCGTCCAGCCAGGGCTGTTCCGGAATCACCGCATAGTCCTGCGGATCAGCCGAAAGCCCATTGCTCCAGGGTTCACCGGAAACCGCATTAATCTTGCCGGCGGCGATCTTGACGGCGCAGGGGTAGTCACCGGAGAAATTGATCCACAGTGCCTCTGACTGATACATGGGTATGAAGACGCCACCATGTGTCCGCCAGGTATCAGGCAAGTTGTCTGCGAAGTCATCCACGTGCTCCACCGGAAAACGACCCAGGCCCGGGGGGAGGGGATATTCCCGGTTGTCATCCGGGATCCGTAGGGTGCGCTGGAAGTCGATGCTACACGCCGCTTTCTTGTGGACCTCTGGAAACCGGAAGGTCAGTTGATTGTTCAATAGTTCGATCATTGTCTTTTCTCCCCTGAGTCAATAATTCAGGTGTTACCAGTCGCCATCACGGACATCCCGGGCAATACGCAACAGCGCGTGATCCGGTGCGGATTTGAGCTGGCGGATCAGGTCAGCGAACAGTTGCGGCCGCTTGCGAATGATCTCCTGTAAATCCGTCGATACCTTCCCGGCCATTGCCAGCAGCACATCCGGGTCTTCGCCGAGCTCCTCGGCTAATGCCCGGATCTTCGCCTCCGACGGTGGCGCCACATCCCCGCGTTCTATCTTGCTGAGATAGGCGGGCTCCACGCCGATTCGCTGAGCGACCTGCCGGACGGAAAATCGCCGATCCTGTGATTTCAGGGCCTCGCGATGTTCACGGATGTATTCTCCGAATGTCATGTGTACTATATACTACACATTGTTGATTTTGACAATCCGGTGACGGGTGGATGAGTGACAGTGGGGAGGGCAATTTCATTGAAATGCTGCCCGCACCCATAAAGTCGACCCATATAGACGAAAATCGGGTTAAATCGGCAATAATCGGTTGACATAAGGTGCTAATCCGCATAATTTTCAATGATTTGGTCCAGACGCTGGAGATTTGTTGCTCCCGTGTCGGTAGTTCACGGACCTAAGACGTTTTTACTCATCGTTCACGAGGAATCTGAGGAATGGTTGAGATGGAAGACCGCTGGCTTTCAATCACCGAGATATGCAAACACCTCGGGGTCAGTAATGACACCGTGTACAAGTGGATAGACAAGCATGGTATGCCCGCGCACCGCATGGGCCGTCTTTGGAAGTTCAAGAAAGACGAAGTCGACGAGTGGGTTAAGGCTGGTGGCGCGGCGGAGACGAACAGACAGGATCAGGCTGAATGAATAACAAGAAGGAAATCGAACGCACGGAGCTCCACAAAACCATTTGGCGTATCGCCAACGATCTGCGTGGCAGCGTGGACGGCTGGGACTTCAAGAGCTACGTGCTCGGCATGTTGTTCTACCGCTTTATCTCCGAGAACCTGACCGGCTACCTGAATGAGCAGGAACGCAAGGCAGGCAATCCTGATTTCGATTACGCGCGCTTAAGTGATGCCGATGCTGAATTTGGCCGCACGGAAACCGTGAAGGAGAAAGGTTTCTACATCCTGCCGTCGGATCTGTTCACTAACGTCCGCGACAAGGCACGCGGCGATACCAACCTCAATGAAACCCTGGCCCGCGTATTCAAGGACATTGAAGGTTCCGCCATCGGCGCCGACAGCGAAAACGATATCAAGGGGCTGTTCGATGATCTTGATGTGAACAGCAGCAAACTTGGTCCCACGGTGGCCAAGCGTAACGAAAAGCTGGTGAAGCTGCTGGATGCTATCGGCGACTTGCCTCTGAGTAATGGCGGTGGTTTTACGTATAACACCATCGACCTGTTCGGCGATGCCTATGAATTTCTGATGACGATGTACGCCTCCACCGCCGGCAAATCCGGTGGTGAGTTTTTTACCCCGCAGGAAGTCTCCGAGTTGCTTGCCCGCATCACCGTGGTTGGCAAAAGCGAGGTCAACAAGGTGTACGACCCCGCCTGTGGTTCCGGTTCGCTGCTGCTCAAGTTCGTCAAGGTGCTGGGCCACGACAAGGTGCGTCAGGGCTTCTTCGGCCAGGAGATCAACCTGACCACCTACAACCTGTGCCGGATCAACATGTTCCTGCACGACGTCAATTTTGAGAAATTCGACATCGCACATGGTGATACGCTGACTGATCCCGTCCACTGGGATGACGAGCCCTTCGAGGCTATCGTCTCCAATCCGCCGTACTCCATCAAATGGGCAGGCAAGGACAACCCCTTGCTCATCAACGACCCTCGCTATGCCCCGGCCGGCGTGCTCGCGCCCAAGAGCAAGGCCGATCTCGCCTTCACCATGCACATCCTGTCCTGGCTGGCGGTGAATGGCACCGCGGCCATCGTCGAATTTCCAGGCGTGCTCTACCGCGGCGGGGCCGAGCAGAAGATTCGCCAGTACCTGATTGACAACAACTACGTCGATACCGTCATCCAGCTGCCGCCGGATCTTTTCTTCGGCACCACCATCGCTACCTGCATTATCGTGCTGAAGAAATCCAAGCACGACAACGCTACCCTGTTCATCGATGCATCGAGCGAATTCGTGCGTAGCGGCAACAAGAACAAGCTTCTGCCGGAGCAGCAGCAAAAGATCCTCGATGCCTTTACCGAACGTCAGGAGATCGAGCACTTCTCGAAGCTGGTGCCGAACGAGGAGATTGGTGAAAACGGCTACAACATATCCGTTTCTTCCTATGTGATGCAAAAGGACGAACGAGAAGAAATCGACATCAGACAACTCAATGCCGAGATTATTCGTATTGTGTCAAGGCAAACGGAACTGAGAACACAAATCGACGCCATCGTGGCTGATCTAGAGGGAAAACAGGCATGAGCCGAATTGATGCGTTGATTGCCGAGTTGTGCCCAAACGGTATCGAGTTCGAACCACTTAAAAGTATCGGAGTTTGGTATGGCGGCGGAACACCGTCAAAAAGCAAGCTTGAATATTGGCAAGATGGAACAATCCCATGGCTGTCTCCAAAGGATATGGGGAAACCCGTAATTGAAACGACAGAGGATTACATAACTGCTGAAGCTGTGGCTGGTTCGGCAACAAAGTTGGTGCCTGCAAACTCAGTGGCGGTTGTTGTCAGGTCGAGTATTTTGGAGAAAATCTTGCCGACCTCGCTGGTACCGATGCCAGTAACACTCAATCAAGACATGAAAGCTGTTGTGTCACGTGATGGCATTCTCCCTACATACGTCGCTCATCTGATGCGCTCGCGCGGGCCAGAAATATTACGAGCGGCACGCAAGACAGGTGGCTCTGTCGCGTCAATTGAGATGCCGAAACTAATGGCTTTTCGCATCCCTGTCCCACCGCTCGAATTACAGCACGAGATCGTTAAAGTACTGGATACATTTACCAAGCTAGAGGCGGAGCTAGAGGCGGAGCTAGAGGCGCGACGCCAGCAGTACCAGTATTACCGCGATTTACTACTCAGTTTCGATGAGCGCATGCTTGGTGCAAGCAAGCAAGCAAGCAAGCAAGCAAGCAAGCAAGCAAGCATAAGGTGGATGACCTTGAGTGAGATAGGAGAATTCATTCGTGGTCGCAGATTTACAAAAGCGGACTACGTTGAGGACGGAGTGGGCTGCATCCACTATGGCGAGATTTACACTCGCTTCGGCACGGCTACAAATTCAGTTATCTCGCATGTGCGTTCAGACATGGCAGGCGCACTCCGCTATGCCAAGCCTGGAGACGTTGTCATCACCGACGTGGGGGAGACAGTTGAGGATGTCGGTAAGGCCGTTGCGTGGATTGGCGATAAAGATGTGGCCATCCATGACCACTGCTATGCCTTCCGTCATTCGATGAATCCAAAGTTTGTTTCTTATTGCATGCAAACGAGTTCATTCATCGCAGAAAAGGCAAAGTATGTTGCTCGCACCAAGGTAAAAACGCTCCTGATCGAGAGTTTTTCCAGAATTCGAATCCCGGTTCCACCGCTTGATGAACAAGAACGCATCGTCGCTATCCTCGACAAGTTCGACGCCCTGGTGAACGACCTCTCCAGTGGCCTGCCCGCGGAGATCGCCGCTCGCCGTAAGCAATATGAACACTACCGTGATCGTTTGCTCACCTTCCGGGAGGCGGCATGAGCGAAGATCTCACATCCAACCGCTATGAGCCGATTGCGCTATCCAATGAAAGCACCGTAGTTGCTGAGTTCTTGCCCGAGGGGGTCCGGGAGACCGCATACCAGACTGAGGCTGAGCTGGAAAAAGCCTTTATCAAGCAATTGCAGTTGCAGGCTTACGGGTACCTACCAATCACCTCGGAGGCTGATCTTATCGCCAATTTGCGCCTCCAACTGGAAAAGCTGAACAAGCTCGAATTTTCCGGCGCGGAATGGGAGCGTTTTTTCGGTACCTGTATTACCAGTGCCAATGAAGGCATCGTCGAAAAGACTACACGCGTCCAGGAAGACCATATCCAGGTGCTCAAGCGCGACGATGGCACGATCAAGAATATTTGCCTGATCGACAAGCAGCACATCCACAACAACAGCCTGCAGGTTATCAATCAGTATGAGGCGGAGGGCAAGCGGGTCAACCGTTACGACGTGACGGTACTGGTCAACGGTTTGCCAATGGTGCATGTGGAGCTCAAGCGCCGTGGGGTGGATATCCGCGAGGCCTTCAACCAAATCAATCGCTACCAGCGCGACAGTTTCTGGGCGGGATCCGGCCTGTTCGAGTATGTGCAGCTGTTTGTCATCAGCAATGGCACCCTGACCAAGTATTACAGCAACACGGTCCGTGATGGCCATCTGGCCGAGCAACGCAGCAAACGCTCACGCCAGAAGACCTCCAACAGTTTTTCGTTCACTAGCTGGTGGGCCGACTCGAAGAATCAGCCCATCACCGAACTGACTGGCTTTACCAGGACCTTCTTTGCAAAACATTCGTTGTTGAACATTCTGACCCGGTACTGCGTGTTCGATGTCGACCGCAAGCTTCTGGTTATGCGGCCTTATCAGATCGTGGCGGCAGAACAGATTCTGCAACGCATCGCGACCAGTACCAATCACCGTCAGCTGGGTAAGGCAGCCGCAGGCGGTTACATCTGGCACACCACCGGCAGCGGCAAGACGTTGACCAGTTTCAAGGCGGCGCAATTGGCGCGGGGCCTGCCGGATATCGACAAGGTGTTGTTTGTGGTGGACCGTAAGGATCTGGATTACCAGACCATGCGCGAGTACGAGCGATTTGAAAAAGGCGCGGCCAACTCCAACACGTCGACTGCCGTATTGCAGAGGCAACTGGAAGACCAGAACGCGCGCATCATTATCACCACCATCCAGAAGCTCAGCCGCTTCGTGGCGAAGAACAAAAAACACCCGATCTATGAAGCGCATGTGGTGGTGATTTTCGACGAATGCCATCGCAGTCAGTTCGGCGACATGCATGCGGAAATTACCCGAGTCTTCAAGCGCTATCACCTGTTCGGCTTCACCGGCACACCGATCTTCGCCGACAATGCGAGCAGCCGGGGTAACCCACTGAGGCGCACTACAGAGCAGGCCTTTGGGGACAAGCTGCATACCTACACCATCGTCGACGCCATCAACGATAAGAATGTACTGCCCTTCCGTATTGACTACATCAACACCATCAAGTCACGCACAAGTATCAAGGACAAGAAGGTATCGGCCATAGACACGGAGCGGGCATTGCTGGCTCCGGAGCGTATCACGCAGGTAGTGAGCTATATCCGGGAGCACTTCGACCAGAAAACCAAGCGCAATGCCAGCTACCGCCATGATGGCAAGCGGCTGATTGGATTTAATTCGCTGTTCGCCACAGCCTCCATCGACGCAGCTAAACGCTACTACACAGAATTCGCTGAGCAAGAAAAGGAGCTGCCGACCGCGCGGCGTCTCAAGGTGGGTCTGATCTACAGCTTTGCTGCCAACGAGGAAGAAGCCGATGGCCTGCTAAACGAGGAGGAGTTTGAAACCGAGGGGCTGGATCAAAGCTCGCGCGATTTTCTGGATGCCGCGATCAAGGACTACAACGCACTGTTCGGCACCAGCTTCGACACCTCGGCTGACAAGTTTCAGAACTACTACAAGGACTTGTCGCAGCGCCTGAAAAAACGCGAGCTGGACCTGGTGATTGTGGTCAATATGTTCCTGACCGGTTTCGACGCCACTACGCTCAACACCTTGTGGGTAGACAAGAACCTTCGAGCCCACGGACTGATCCAGGCTTACTCGCGCACCAACCGCATTCTCAATTCGGTCAAGACCTACGGCAACATCATATCCTTCCGTGATCTTGAACAGGAAACCAATGACGCCCTGGCACTGTTCGGTAACAAGGATGCCAAGGGCATCGTGCTGCTGAAACCCTACGCCGAGTATTACAAGGAGTACGAGAATCGGATCGAAGAACTTGTCGCCGGCTTTCCGCTCGGTAAGGCCATCGTTGGCGAAGCGGCCCAGAAGGCGTTTATCAAGCTCTTTGGCGCGATATTGCGGCTGAAAAACATTCTCACGGCATTCGACGATTTCGCAGGCAATGAAATCCTCAGCGAGCGTGATTTCCAGGATTACCAGAGTTTGTATCTGAACCTGTACGCGGAATTCCGTAGCGTATCGGAGGCGGAAAAGGAGTCGATCAACGACGACGTGGTGTTCGAGATCGAGCTCATCAAGCAGGTCGAAATCAACGTCGACTACATCCTGATGCTGGTCGAAAGATACCTGAAGAAGAAAGGCACGGGTGAAGACAAAGAGATCAGGGCCACCATCGATCGTGCGATCAATGCTAGCCCAAGCCTGCGTAACAAGAAAGACCTCATCGAACAGTTTGTTGACTCCGTCTCCACAAAAGCCAAGGTGGATGCGGAGTGGGTTGCCTTTATCACAGCCAAAAAGGCGGAGGAGTTAGACCGGATTATTGCGGATGAAGGTCTCAACGCCGACGAGACCAAGGCATTTGTTGAGAATGCGTTCCGGGACGGCGCGATTCCAGTCACCGGCACCGCCATCACGAAGATTCTGCCCCCGGTTTCAAGGTTCAACAAAAACAACAGCCATGCGGTGAAGAAGCAAACGGTGCTGGACAAGCTGGGCGCATTCTTCGAACGCTTCTTCGGCTTATTCTGATGGCATGACAATGATGGCGGTACTGGGACAAACAGGAAGGGAGACGCATGGACGTTAAGTCGGCCGCTATCCAGGTTTTGCAGCAGGCTGGCACGGCGCTGCATGCAAAGGACATTGCCGAGAAGATCATTGCAGATGGTCTCTGGCAGTCCAAAGGTAAAACCCCAGGCGCTACGGTCAGCGCCCGGCTTTATTCCGACATCAAGAAGAAGGGGAGCAAGTCGCCCTTCGTGAAGGTTGGTGCTCAGACATTCGCTCTTCGAGATTCGTTCAAGAAAATGAAAAATACTCAGGCCACTCCTCCGAAAGCCGGCCAAGTCCCAAAAACTCCTTCTCCGAACACAGGTTTGTCGTTTACCGATTGTGCGCAAAAGGTGCTTGAGGAGTTTGGCGGCAAGAAACCGATGCACTACAAGAAGATCACTGAAAAGGCGCTTGGGAAAGGATGGCTGGTTACCAGCGGTAAGACACCGGAAGCAACCATGTATGCTCAGGTGATCACCGAAATCAAGCGTCAGCAGAAACGCGGCGACCGTCCTCGATTTGTGCAACATGGCCGCGGATACGTGGGCCTGAGTCAATGGATGGGGCGCGGTTTGGCGTTTCAAATCGAGCAGCACAACCAGCAGGTCCGAAAGGCTCTGCGTGACCGCTTGCTGGCCATGAAGCCCGGCGAATTCGAGGAACTTATCTCACAGTTGCTGGCGGAGATGGGTTTCGAGATGGTCGAGGTGACGAAGCTCAGCGGCGACGGCGGTATCGATGTTCGGGGCACCCTGGTGGTGGGCGACGTAGTTCGGATCAAGATGGCCGTTCAGGTCAAGAAATGGAAGCTCAAGAACAATATCCTTGCCCCGGTGGTTCAGCAGGTGCGCGGCAGCCTCGGAGCACACGAGCAAGGCCTAATCATCACTACCAGCGCCTTCAGTTCAGGAGCTGTCAAGGAGGCTGCCCAAGCAGACAAGACTCCTATCGCTCTGATGAACGGGGAACAGCTTGTGATGCTTTTAATGGAACACGGGATTGGCGTCCATCGTTCGACGCCTGATTTGTATGAGATCGACGAAGAATTCTGACCGGTGATGAGATGACAGCGCAAAACGTTTGCAGAATAAAAAAGGGAGAAAAATATGGCGGACTCTGAACAAACCACAACGACCCCCGAGGCCATGCGGGATGCGGTAATCAGTATGGCAGTGGAGTCCTGGCGCTTCGGTCGGGTGTTTGATCGTCTGCTGTTGAAGCTCGATGCCGGCGAACAGAACCGGTACAAGAGCCAGTTCCGTTGGTTCATAAAGAAGGTCGAAGAGGCCCTGGAACAAGCGGATTTGAGAATCGTGAATGTCGAGGGTCATGCCTTCGATTCGGGAATGGCCGCCACTCCCCTCAATATCGACGAGTTCGATGCGAAGGATGCCTTGATGGTCGATCAGATCAGTAGACTTGATCGTGAATTGGGCGAAATGTGACAGCGCTGAAACGATCCTACACACAGAAGACGCTGAAGGTATTGTTTGCCTTAAGCGGCAACCAGTGTGCACATCCGGATTGTACAAATACTCTAATTGAGCCTGCCACAGAAAAGTCAGACGCTCATGTCTCTGCTCATATTTGTCACATCTATGCAATCAGTGCAGATGGGCCAAGAGGTAAATCAGGATTAACACAACAGGAGCTGAATTCACCGGAAAATCTCATTCTTCTTTGCCGTCATCATCATGGGATAGTTGATGGTCAACATGAAACATACCCGGCGATACTGCTTAAGGGGTGGAAGCAGACTCATGAAGCAGAAATGCAAAACCGACTTTCTGCGGACTTAACGGCAGTTCAAGCAGACGTTTTTTCACACCCATACTTCCCTGTTGCGCTTGTTGACCAGAAGATCGTGGAGGAAATTGAAAAACTCCGTAAGTCACGCTTTTTCCAGGAGTTCGACAGGGCCAGGTCATCCTTGGCACTTGGAGGGCGCCTTAGTGAACGCGAGCTTTCAGGCGGCTCTGATGAAATAAGGAGCCAGGGGTTGGCATGGTGCGCCAGATTACTCTCTCGTTCAAATGCTCTTGATCAGGCAGAGGATTTCTTGGGACTTGCAAAAACCCTTGGAGATAGTCCGGAGATACAAATTGCGGAAGCTTTTGTTCTTTCGCAGAAGGGAGACAAGGCAGCAGCACTTCAAGTTCTCGCCGATATCGACTCGGGCGCTTCGCGCTCTGCCGGTTTGATGATCGTTGCGCATCATGACGGCGCCGAACGCGCGATTCAGTGGATGAATGATGCGCGATACACGGCTGATGACCTGGATGCAGATGGTAAGAGCTTGCTGTTGAACTATCAGTTTCAGCTTAGCCATTGGGACGACGCCGCCAAGACGGTTAGTTCTTTATCCGAGTCCGATTTTGAGGAAACACCCATCCTTCATCACTTAACGGCGCTCACAAAGCTGATCATCGCCGTGCCGTCTGATTTTCGAACTGTTGCTCTGACGCAGGTACCTTTCGACGCAGCGGATTTTCGTCTAGCTTCGGATGCGGTTGCCATGGATGCGCGCCGTGCGTCTCATAGTCATTTTCTCGATGGGGTTGAGGCGGCAAAGCAATTAGGTTGTCCACGCGCTGCGAGGATGGATGATGAGTACGCGCTTTGGCTCGAACTCCGCGATCCGGCGCAGAGTGCCCACGGAAAGAGCAGGTTAGTAGACAAGCTCCGCGATCCGAGCACTTCGCTCGGTCTCGTTCATTACGCGCTACAGTTCGGGATCAAACTGGATCTGGATGCGGTTGAGCGAGATATAGAACGGAATATCGCCATTAATGGCGGAATGACCATTGATGCTGCCATTGCACGCTTCGCACTTGCATTTACGAAGCCAACCCCTGAGGAGGTGGCCAACTATATTGCCCGCCACCATGATCAGCTCGCTGCCCACATCGACCCCAACTTGATGCGGTTTCGTCAAATCGAGATGCTTTCACGTGCCGGCTTGATAGAGAGAGCGAACGCGGTCCTTAACCAGCTTCTTGAAGAGGGAATCCCTGCCGAACAAGAAAAAAATATCAGACGACTTATTTCGGAGGCTCAAGGAAATGAGCCTGTTGAATCTCGTAAAGAACAATACATGTCAACGGGCGCTCTTGCCGACCTGATTAACCTTGTCACTGAGCTGGAAGAGCATCTGCATTGGGATGATCTGTGCGAATTCGGTAGGCGGTTATTTGAAGAGACACATTCTCTAAGAGACGCTGAACGGTTGGTGAATGCTTTCAACAGTACACACAGGTCAGAGGCGTTGGTCGATTTCCTAAATGCAAATCCAGACCTTTTGGCGCAATCCGGGCATCTGAAAATGTCCTACGCGTGGGGCCTGTATAACGAGGGCGCGCTCCTTGAATCCCGTGCAGTGCTTGCGGAACTCAGTGATGATGTGGCTAGTTCGAACTATCGCGCCTTACAGGTAAATCTCGGAATCGCAATGGGAGACTGGGCCTCCCTCTCTGCCTATATTGCAAGCGAATACCAGAACAGGCAGGACAGAAATGCACACGACTTGATGGGCGCTGCACAACTTGCGCTCCATATCGGATCATCGCATGCGAAGGATCTCGTTTTCGAGGCCGCGGCGAAGGCCAATGATGATGCCGCTATACTTGCCGGCGCATACTTTGTTGCAACAAGTGCGGGTTGGGAGGACGATCCTCAAGTCTTCCAATGGCTGGAACGGGCGGCCGAATTGTCAGGCGACAATGGCCCCCTCCAAAGATTGAGCCTAAAGGACATACTTGACCAAAAACCTGAATGGGACCGCCGGGAATCGGATACATGGCGATTGCTGGCACAGGGTCAGATACCGATATTTATGGCCGCGCAATCACTCAATCGAACGCTCATCGACCTTACGACCTTTCCGGCGTTAGCTAATCTCTCCGAAACTGATCCGAGGCGCAGAAGCGCAATTCCGGCTTATAGCGGCAAGCGTGTACCCCAGCAATTCGATCTCAGGGGAAAAAAGGTCGCTCTGGATGCGACCGCACTGCTTACCTTGAGTTTCCTGAAAGTACTCGACGTGGTACTCGACGCCTTCGAAACCGTATATATCCCGCATTCAACCCTTGGATGGCTCTTTGAAGAACGGCAGAAAGCCGCCTTCCACCAACCAAGCCGTATACGGAATGCGCGCAAGGTCCGGGATTTGCTGGCGACGAATGTGCTCGAAAAGTTCGCTCCAGGCACTGTTGCGAGCAGTGACCTCGCGCTGCAGGTCGGTGACGAACTGGCCGCATTGATCGCAGAGGCGGAAAGGATGCGCGACGATGACGATACACAACATATCGTCGTCCGTTCTTCCCCGGTTCATCGTCTTTCCAGTTTGATGGAGGAAGAGGCCGACCTCTCTGCACATGCCACGGTATTAAGCAGTTGTCTCGCTGTTGTGGCCAAGTTGAGGCAAAAGGGGCAAGTTACCTCCGACGAAGAGAAACGAGCGCGCGCCTATTTGCAATTGCACGAAAAACCCTGGCCGAATCAGCCAGAAATCGCGGACGGGTCGACCCTCTATCTTGACGACCTCGCGATTACCTATCTGTTGCATCTTGGATTGCTTGGAAAGCTTAAAGATGCTGGCCTGAATGCGGTGACCTCACCAAGAGAGGTTTCCGAAGCCGACGCACTCATTGCTTACGAACGCATTTCTGATGAAGTCAAGGATGTCATTGAGCGCGTACGAGCCTCGTTGAACTCGCGCATAGAGTCCGGAAAAGTCAGGGTAAGCGGTAGGCAAAAAATTGACGAGGATGAAGAGAAATCTATTCCGGAGCATCCGACAGTCGGCATCATTGCTCTTGCTCCTCATTGCGATGCCGCGATTGTAGACGACAGGCTCATCAATCAGCACACGAATATCGATAGCGGTGGCAAGCAAGCACCAGTCTTGTCCTCTCTGGATTTGCTGGACGCTCTCGTATCTGCTGCTGTGATCTCCGATGACGATCGGCTGGAGTATCGGACCAGGCTTCGCCGTGCTGGCTATTTCTTTGTGCCTGTCAGTGAGAAAGAGCTCGAGCGGTGTTTAAGGGCATCAGATGTCGTTGACGGACATGTGTTGGAAACTGCCGAGTTGAAAGCCATCAGGGAGAACCTGCTACGCGCTCGGATGAGCGATTGGCTTCAGCTGCCGAAGGAAGCGCCGTGGCTTGATTCAACTCTCAAGGTATTTATCCAAGTCCTGAAAAGTTTGTGGGAGGAAGGAGTAGATCTTTCCGTCATTACGGCTCGCTCCGACTGGATCCTGAATCAGGTTGATGTTCGTGGCTGGGCTCACAGTCTTGGGCCGGGGAACGGAGATAATGTTGTAAGGCTCGGCCGGGGCGCACATATCCTGCTGTTTACGCTTCTTACCGACGCTTCACAGGAGGTCAAGGATGCTTACGCGAGCTGGGTCGAGGATAGAATTCTTGCTCCCGTTAAGGAACAGTTCCCCGATCTTTACTCCTGGATTGTTGAACAGCAAAGAAGGCAGGTTGCCGAAATGGCTGAAACGGAACTGACAGAAGGAGAACCAATATGAGCAATACTCCTTACGTTAGGGCCGCGATGGCGCAAGCCGCATTGGAGCTAGTGCCACCTGTAATACGCAATACCTTGCTTGAAGATCGAGAGTTTCGGGAGGACTACGGATTTAAATCTGACGCCGTTCTTGCTTTTGGTGATTCGGGTGTGACGATTCAACGTTCCGCGCTTTTTGACGCCATTCGTGAGATTCTTTCAGGTGTAACCGAACGGCGTGTAACAGACACCGATGACCGAGAGTGGATCATCAAGAACGAAGCCGAAAACGGCGATTTACCGACGCTAGTGATTTCTGCGGATGAACGGAGACTCGTTCTCCCTGACTTCACTGTACTTTCTCCTGATTCAGAGGCACGTCTTCGTTCGTTAGATGAGGCAGCATCTGATCTGAATCTGCCTGCCAAGGCGCAAGCTACCTGGAGCAATATTCTCGTAGAACGCGCTCTTGAAGATGAAGAGATTGATCAGTTCCATAGTGAATTTCGCGATACCCCCGTCCACGTGGCACGTTCTATACGCAGTGAGATTGAGGCCGGACAGAGCAGTATTACATCTCTCGTCCCGACATCTCGGAGATACTATGAACGGCTGGTTGGCGGTTATGACGGAAGCAAGTCGATCAGGGATTATGCCAGAAGGGCCGGCAGGCAATTCATCGATCAGCTATTTGAATGGCGGCCGTATGACGGCTTTTTGCTTAGCCTATGCCTGTCATCGCATTCTGCAATGACGGCGGAAATCACTATAGATCATTTGGGAAGTGAAGACCTTGTGCGCGTCTTCGACTTCCTTGAAAAGCAGGGCGACAAGCTCTCCCAATTGGGTGCGATTGAAATTGGCTTGCGTGTCCTTCCTGAAAGACCAGAAATTGAACCGTATATTATTCGTCTTGTTGAGATAGCCCGAGACGACGATGTTGAAGATTCATCGAAAGGATTGAAGCTTCTCTCGGCGTTGTTCATTCTCGTGGACGGCGAGCTATCGAGAACCCGGCTGATGTCCGCAGAACCGCCTTTCTACAGAAGGCTGGCATCCCTGTCACAGGCCGCGCTCATTCATCGTCAACTTGTTACCTCCGGCGCTGACGACACATTTTGTGAGTGGGCATATAGTAATCGAGGTGAGCAGTATTACATGCAAACGCTCGCGGATATGCGTCTGGAGCCCCGGTGGAATCCTGACCTTTCAGTGGCGTCGCAGATGAAAGCGGATTTTTTCGGCCGCATCATGATTGCGGCCAGGAACTATGAAGAGAATATCAGGAATAGCGCGCTTCATGACCTTATTCTTGGGGCGGGGCCCGACAATCTTCAGTCACTCTCTGAATTTCCCTATCCATATTTCCCAGGACCTTTGGAGGGTGCTGAAGATTGCCCAAACACATTGCCCCCAGATCTTTCGGAGACAATTAAGACCCAGCTCATCGCAGAGGAAGTGGGACCATCGTCTTTTATCGCTCTTGTAAATTCCGCGATGATTTTCAGAGTTAATACCGACCAGGTGGAATTGGCGGCAAAAGCTCTCAAGTTAGCCAACTATCGGCTTGCTAGTTTGGAGAACAAATCACAGCTTCTCGGCATATTGAATGGATTGGCTACTGTTGCCGCTGCTGCCAGGAGCCCCGCGCTTGCCGATGAATTGCGAATCCTTGTCCGTAGGTACAGGCGAGATGCTCAGTATGGATTTTCAATCGAAGAGGCGATGCGAATCTGCCTTGTGGCCTCTGCAAGCCGGGACGACTTGATGAACTGGCGAGAGTTCGCCGGGGATTGGTTGACCGAGTTGGCATTTGGGGAGTTCGAAGGTGATGAGGGAAATGTATTCCATTCACATCTGCGATGTCTCTGTCATGCCGTTCCTGAGCTGTGGGTAAGCTGTGCAAGAGCGGACGCAGCGTTGATGGCGTTTAATGCCCGTTGATAGTGAGTAAAGTTGGGAAGCATAAGTTCTCTTGTTTGCCCATCATTCACAGCTTGTCGAGCAGTCCAAGCAACTGACTGGGTCGGTGCGGGTTCACGAGTTAGGGGCAACTGCATGTCCCGTTGCTGTACGGAATAGCTGGCAATGATGACTGGCGCTGACCAAAAATTGGAGTGGTTGATCGGCTGGGATGTCGGTGGTTGGAACTGTGACAAGAACCAGAACAGTCGCGACGCCATCGTGATTCTCGACGCCAACCATGAGATCGTCGGTACTCCCTGGCGCGGCAACCTTCGCGAGTGTATCAATAGCTGTTCGACGAGTATGGAGTGGATCGCTGCTCTGTTCGATTTGTGTGGGAGTAGGGTATCTCCGGAATCCGGTCCTGTGACACTCGCCATTGACACCCCTTTGGGTTTCTCCGAAGCCTTTATCCAGCTGGTAACCC
>CAZRUV010000054.1:0-21756 GCA_964603315.1 uncultured Rhodobacterales bacterium | reverse complement strand
TCTACTATTTAATAAACGGTCGAATCCGTTGTTCTCTTTTTTGCCTCGATTTACGTAGTCGACGAAGGCATTCCGCAATCACAGCCCCAGTTTTGCTGCCACGATCTCGTTCACGGCCTTGGGGTTCGCCTTGCCGCCGGTCGCCTTCATCACCTGACCCACGAACCAGCCGGCGAGTTTCGGGTTCTGTTTGGCCTTCTCGACCTGCGCCGGATTAGCGGCGATGACCTCGTCGACAGCGGTTTCGATGGCGCCGGTGTCGGTAACCTGTTTCATGCCACGCGCCTCGACGACCTCTGCCGGGTCACCGCCTGTCGTGTAGATGATCTCGAACAGGTCCTTGGCGATCTTGCCCGAGATATCGCCCTTGCCGATCAGGTCGATGATCCCGCCCAGTTGCGCCGGTGAGACGGGGCTGTCGGTGATGTCGGTGTCATCATCGCGCTTGAGACGGCCAAAAAGCTCGTTGATCACCCAGTTGGCGGCCGTCTTGCCGTCCCGGCCCGCCGCAACCTCTTCGAAATAGGCGGCACTGGCCACCTCGGCCGTCAGCACGGACGCGTCATAGTCGGTCAGGCCGAAGTCGCTGATAAACCGCGCTTTCTTGGCGTCGGGCAACTCGGGCAAGGAGGCGGCGATATCGTCAACCCAGGCCTGCTCGATCTCCAGCGGCAGGAGGTCGGGATCCGGGAAGTAACGGTAGTCATGCGCCTCTTCCTTGGAGCGCATGGAGCGGGTTTCCTGCTTGTCCGGGTCATAAAGCCGCGTCTCCTGGTCGACGCTGCCCCCGCCCTCGACAATGGCGATCTGGCGACGGGCCTCGACCTCGATGGCTTGCTGGATAAAGCGCATGGAGTTCATGTTCTTGATCTCGCAGCGGGTGCCCAGATGCGAGAAATCCTGCGTTTCCTGATACTTTTCATAAGCGCCGGGACGGCAGATCGACACGTTCACATCCGCGCGCATGTTGCCGTTCTGCATGTTGCCGTCGCAGGTGCCGAGATAGCGCAGGATCTGGCGCAGCTTGGTCAGGTAGGCGGCGGCCTCTTCGGGGCCGCGGATATCGGGGCGGGACACGATCTCCATCAGGCAGACGCCGGTGCGGTTGAGATCGACAAAGGACAGGTTGGGACCCATGTCGTGAATGGATTTGCCCGCATCCTGTTCCATGTGAATGCGCTCGACCCGGACCAGTCGCGCGGTGCCATCGCCCAGTTCCACCAGCACTTCGCCTTCGCCCACGATGGGGTGATACAGCTGCGAAATCTGGTAGCCCTGTGGCAGGTCAGGGTAAAAGTAGTTCTTGCGGTCAAAGGCGCTGCGCAGGTTGATCTCGGCCTTGAGGCCCAGCCCGGTGCGCACCGCCTGTTCGACGCAGTATTCGTTGATCACAGGCAGCATGCCGGGCATTGCGGCATCCACGAAGGCCACGTTCGCGTTGGGCTCGGCCCCGAATTCGGTGGACGCGCCGGAAAAGAGCTTGGCGTTCGAGCTGACCTGCGCGTGGACTTCCATCCCGATGACCAGTTCCCAGTCATGTTTGGCCCCGGCGATGGTTTTCACTTTGGGGGTTTCGTAGGTCAGATCGAGCATGGGGTGTCGTCCTTTTTCGCGGCTTTGGGCGGTGTAATTCAGGGGGCAGCGTGTCGCAAGAGGGGCGCGACCATTGCGCGCCTTTTGCGCGCGGCGCGGGCGGGGCAGAGTGCATGGCATGAACATACGCCAGACCGATGTGCCCGAAGGCAGCCTGATCGCGGACTATGCGCGGCGGGAAGGGCACTACACGGACTGCTTCACGGTGGAGGGGCAGGCGGGGTTGCCGGATCTCATCACCGCGTTTTACACACAGCCCCTGTTCAAGGCGGAGCGGCTGGTCTTGCGCCTTGCAGCGCGCTGCCCGTCGACGGACGCCGAGGCCGCGCAGCTTGCAGAGGGGGCAAGTGACCGTTTTGCGGTTTGGACCGTGGCGGCCCGGACAGAGACAGAGTTGCTGATGGCCGACGCGTCGGGGCGCACGATGTCGTGGCTGTCTGTTGCGGGCGGGCTGTTCTTCGGGTCGGTGGTTGTCCCGGTGCGCGACAGGCGCGGGCGGCTCACACTCGGGCCTGTGTTTCACACGTTGCTGAAGGTGCATGTGCTCTATTCCCGCGCGCTGCTGGCGGGTGCGGTGCGCCGGCTCAGATCGCGTGGGTGACCGGACCGTTCTTGGTAAATTCGACGCGGTGACCGGCGGCAATCTCGCGGCGGAACAGGTCTGACAGCACCCGCAGCGCGTCGGCATAACCCGCCGACGCGAAACGGTCACGGCAGCGGATGCGCATATTGCTGTCAAAGCCCCTCGCCGCATGGGCCCAGAGCATCGGATGCAACTCCGTCAGGTGGTCGCAGATGATCCAACCCGCGGCGTCCGCGATTTGCGCATGCATGTAGTCGGCCTCGTCATGGCCGGTGGGTGTGGCGCCCATGGTGTTGGCACAATAGGCGGCGAGCAGGTTGGCAATGTGCTGGTTGCGGTTGTGGCGTAGGATGTCGCGCAACCCGTCGAGGAAAAAGTCGAGGTCAAGCATCGCGCAGGCTTCGGTGTCGGCCGACACGGCATCCATCATCACCCACGCATACCCGCCCGCGCCCCAGACATCATGGGTCAGCCCGGCTATGCGCCGCGCCTCGATGTCGAGCCGTTCGTAGCTGCCATGCCAGCGCGGCAGAAGATGGGTGCCAAAGCTGCGCATGGCCTTGGGATTGCGCGGGTCGCGCGTGATCCAGGTCTCGTAGTCCGCAACCACCTGAAATGTCTCTTTGTCCGTGCCTGCGTTGCAGGCGCACTGTGCGGATGCGATCAGGGCGGAGCCCGCGTCGCGGGTTGCGAACGGCGCCAGGATTTCGCCCGCCCGCTCGAAATGCGCGGCAAAGGCTTCGCGGTTCGGCATGGGCACTTCGATATCCCAACCGGTGCCGCGCCACGCCCATCCGATGTCGATATGCGCGAGGGCAACCACGGCCGCAATCATCGCATCATCGGGATGGTCGGCCAGCACGGCCTCCAGTGCTTCGATTCCTTCCAGGATTGGCGCGTCATGGGCGGGACGCCCTGACAGCAACCCATGCTCGGCTGCCGCGACCACATCGGCGCGTGCGCCAAAGGCCATCAGGTCGGCAAGCGGCATGCCGCCATCGGTCTTGGCGAGGGTGCTGTCGTGCATGTGCAATTGACGCGACAGCGCGTCCCAGTCTTCCTGCCGCACAAGGGCGAGACCCGCATTCTGATGCCGGTCGCGGGCAAATTCCTCGGCGGTGGGATCCGGGCAGTCGATGATCAGCACGTCGTTTGGCGCGCAGGGTTCCGCATCAGACGCCTGATCCGACGTTGGTGCGGAAGCGCTGCGCAGAACGCGTGATTGCGAAAAAAGAGCTGTCCGTGACGCGATTTGCGATCGCATTCGGTGCAGCGGAGCAAAAACGCGTTCTGCCAGGGCCATAGTTAACATTCCGGTACTGAGTAACAGCTTCAACCTGGTGGAAAATTGCGACGCAAACAGGGCGCTCGCGGGTCCATACCGGGCAATTGCCGGGATCATTTTGCGGTACCTGCAACCGGTGGTGCGCACAATGCAACCGATCCGGGATGATTGTTGCGCAAACCCTTGCGAATGCGTCGAATTGTTTCCGTCCGGGCAATGGACAGCCATAGCGGGCGGAGGACATACTGCCCGCCATGACAGCAAGAATTGCCATGTCGGTCTTGTGTGCCTGGACGCTGGTGTCAGCGGCCCACGCGGAAGCTTTGGCGGGTGTGCAATCGCTGGCCGAGATCCGGCCGCAGGCGCGTGACGCGCAGGTGCCGCGGACCCGCTGGACCCACCAGCCGGATCACGTGCTCTGGACCCGGACGGCGCTCTCCGCGCTCAAGACCCACGGCGCGCCACTTGTGTCGCTGGTGCCGAAGGATATCGGCGACTGGTGCCCGCGCTATCCGCAAGCCACGCCAGCCGACCGGCGCGCGTTCTGGGTCGGATTTCTGTCTGCGCTGGCCAAGTTCGAAAGCACCTACAAACCGCGCGCCGTGGGCGGCGGCGGCAAATGGTATGGCCTGCTGCAGATCCTGCCGGCCACCGCACGCGGTTACAAATGCAACGTGGGCACGGGCGAGGCGCTCAAGAACGGGTCGGCGAACCTGAGTTGCGCCATCCGGATCATGGCGGTCACGGTGCCGCGCGACGGTGTGATCTACGGCCGCGGCGGGCGTGGCGTTGCGGCGGATTGGGGCCCGATGCGATCCTCGTCGAAACGGGCGGACATGTCAGGCTGGCTGAAACGGCAAAGTTATTGCGCCCCGCTGGACACCATTCGTCCCCGTATGCGCGCGCAGGTGTCCAACTAGCGCGCCAGCTGGCTTTGGATGCGGGCCCAGACCTCCGGGTAGGTGAGCATCAGCAGATGCCCGTGCCCGTCGATCAACTGCACTTTTGCGTTGGGCAGGTCGCGGGCAAAGCGCGCCACAGCGCGCGGCGGAAAGACCGGGTCCACCGCGCCGTGATAGAACGTGATGTCGACGCCTTGCAAAACCTCAGGGTCCGTGTTGCGCCACTGGCGCAGGGCACGTGTATGTCGCCGTCCCAACCCGTCCTCGGGCAGGCTGATCCGTCCGGCATTGGCCGCCACCAGCGCATCGGCAGCTTCGGCCACCTGCGGGTCGGTGTCGGCGCCGGGTCCATAGGCCAGCGTGCGATAGTACTCGAGCCAGACCTTGCGCGGCGACAGGCTCCGGGCGCGGACGGCGGCCCCGACGGTGCCGAGCGCGCCACGCGCCCCGGCGAGAACGGGCTGCGGCGCGGGCAGGGCGGTTGAAATCGCTGCAATGCGGATATCGACATCCGGGGTCTCGCGGCGCAACCGTTTGGCGGCTTCGATCGCGATGGCGCTTCCCGTGGAATGACCCACCAGATCGACACGCGCAAACCCGCCCCGCCGCACTGTTGCCGCAATATGCGCGGCGGCAAAGTCGAGGTTCACGAATTCATCCGCTGGCCGCCCGTCAAAGCCCGGTAGTCGGTAAAACGCCACCGCGCGCCTGTCGGAGGCCAGCCGCTCCAACGGGGCCATCACCTTGACCGGGCTCAGCGCGCCGGGGATGCCGATGATCAGGTGATCCGCCCGTGCAAAGCGGGCAGTGTCGTAAAGCAGCGGGTCAGAGCCGGGGCGCGGCACGGGGGCACAGGCCGCCAGAAACCACAGCATCAGTAGGGCCAGCGCGGCCCTCATCCCAGCAACGAAAAGTGGTGTCGCTCGACCTTGATGCCCCGGCTGGTCAGCGCCTCTTCGAACAAGTCCGACGGGGGCGTGGCCTCAAGCGGCAGGCGCACCTTGCGGCCCGTGTTCAAAACCGCGCTGGCCCGGATCGAGAAATCAAGCCGCGTATCGAGCCGGATATGGGACACCCGAGGCCACGCGATCTCGCCGGTGCGTCGCCCCGAAAACCAGTGCAGCCCGTCCTCATCAAGGCGCAGACCGGACGCGCGCCCCGTGATCAGGTCAATGAGCGCCGGCACCGTGGCCAGCGCAAAAAGCGCCATGAGCCAGGGCGCGGCCTCGAGCCAAAGCACCGCCAGCGCTAGAACGGCCCACACCGCCAGCACAGCGATCAGCGTGGCACGATTGCGGCCGGTCGTTTCAAAGGCGTAGGGCGTCATTGGAGCCGGAAGGCTGTCTTGATATCCTGCAGCGCGGCGGTCTGGCGTTGCGACAGGGGCGTGCGGGCCGCTGTCTGGATGACCTCCATCAGCGTCGTGAAACTGGCCCCGTCATCGAGCTTGTTCAGCCGCTTTGCGATCCGCGGCACGGCCGGTTCTGCGCCGTTGCATTCCGACACCAGCCACTGGCCCAGCACCTCGATCTCCTGCGCGCCGGTCGCGTCGAGGTTCAGATGCTTGCGCAAGGCGATGTCCAGCCGTTTGCGATCATCGGCGGTGGGCAGGTCGTCCAGCGCGATAAAGGCGGTCGCGAGGGCGGCCACGGCCAGATTGGGTTCGTCGACACTGTCGACAGGATGCTGGTTGTACTTGCGACGAAAGCCGAAGCGGCGCGCGGCAGCCGCCACGTCACCGGCCATGTCCAGCATTTCGGTGGCAACCTCGGCGCCGCGCCGCGCGCGCAGGACGATAAAGAACACGGTTGTGGCAATGGCAATGAGGCCAAGGACGACGGGCATGTGTCAGCGCCCTCCGGTCACATCGAGCGTGCTGCCGGTGACGTAGCTCGCGCCGTCCGAGGCAAGCCACAGAATGGCCTTTGCGACCTCCTCGGCGGAGCCTTCGCGGCGCATCGGCACCATATGCGCGAGCTTCTGCGCGCGCCCCGGCTCGCCGCCCTTGGCGTGCAGTTCGGTGTCGATGAGGCCCGGGCGGATCGACATGACGCGGATCCCGCTTGGCGCGACCTCGTCCGACAGGCCCTTGGTGAACGTATCAATGGCCGCTTTCGAGGCCGCGTAGTCGACATACTGGTTGCCCGATCCCAGACGCGCCGCGGCGGACGAGATGTTGATGATGGCGCCGCCGTCGCCTTGCGCCTCCATGCGGGTCACGGCCTCCTTGGCGACCAGTATCGCCCCGATGACGTTCACATTCATCATGCGCGCGAGGCGGGTGTGATCCATCTCTGTCAGCCGGGCCGTCTGGCCGACCATGCCCGCATTGTTGATCAGCACGTCAATGCGCCCGAAGGCAGCGTCGAGGGCTTCGTAAATCGCCGTGATCCCGGCCGCTTCGCCCACGTCGGCCTGCACGACCTCGGCGCGCGCGCCCTGTGCCTCGACCTCGGCCTTGACGGCAGCGGCGCCATCGGGGTCGGTGCGGTAGGTCAGGACAAAGTCATACTCTGCGGCGGACAGGCGCGCGCAGGCGGCACCGATGCCGGCAGACGCGCCGGTGATGAGACAGACAGGGCGGTGGGTCATGAACGTATCCTTTGGTCAGCGGTGCGTGTCCGCGAAATTGGTGTCCGGTGCGTATTGGTGAAAGCCATCCAGATCGGCCTTGCCCACCAGAACACCGGTCATGCGCAAGGTGGCATAGCCAAGGGTGAGATGGAATTGCGCATTGGGCAAAGCGTAGAGCAGCGCGTAGTCGGCACCGGATTGCGACAGCTGTGCCTCGCCCGCTTTGTGCGAAATCTGCCGCGAGTCGGCGCCGTCAAAATCCAGCTGTGCCACATCATTCAACAGCGTTCGGGTCTTGACCGTGAGGGCCAGGATCGCCGCCCGGTCGGATGAGACGACCGTTTCGGGCACCGGGTGCCCCGTCAGCGGCATCACCGTGCGCCAGGCATAGCCCAGGGCCACACAAAAGTGTTCTCCGCCGGTCATGCCGTCTGCGGCCAGCCGCGCGCTGAGCGGGCTGTCATGCTGAAACCGGCTGAGCAGGCGCGCCACGGTGTCGGTCAGCCGCAAAAGGGGCGGAACAGTGACGGGATAAAGGTCCATGTGATTTCGCCTCAGGCGCCCCGGATGCGCGAGATCATTTCGGTCGTGTCGCGGCTCAGGCCGGGTGTGTCGGCGATGCGCGCCAACTCCTTGCTGATCATCGACTGCCGGATCGCGTCGTAACGCCGCCAGGTCTGGAACGCGGCGCACATGCGGGCCGTGGTCTGCGGGTTGACCGGGTCCAGCTTGATCAGCCAGTCGGCCAGCAGCGTATAGCCGGACCCGTCCTTGGCGTGAAACCCCGCGTGGTGTCCGGAAAAGGTGCCGATGGTCGAACGGAACCGGTTCGGGTTCTTCCAGTTGAAATCGGGGTGCTTTGTGAGCGCGGTGGTGATGTCGACCGTGTCATCGGGTTTTGATGCGCCGATCTGCAGCCCAAACCATTTGTCCATCACGAGCCGATCATGCGACCACTTTGCCTCGAATGCAGCAAGCGCGGCATCGCCAACGCCCTTTGTGACGAGATTGACAAGGGCGGCAAGGCTTTGGGTCATGTCGGTCGCGCTGTCGAACTGCGCTTGCGCCTGTGCGCCATTGTCCAGACGGGTCAGCAGGCTGAGTATGTGATTGGAAAAGCTGCGCTTTTCCATCTGCTCGGGCGACGGCTCATAGGGCTCATGCACCTGATAGGCCGCATAGAGCCGCGGCAGGTCGTCAGCCAGCCGCTCGGCGATGGCGGTCCAGTGTATCTGGCCTTCTTCCCAGATCGCATCGGGATCAAGCGCGTGACCACGCCGGTGCAATTCGGCGGCAAGCTCGCCCTGTCCGGGCAGGCTGGCCATGGCCGAACGGAAATCCGGGCTGAGACTGTCATCGGTGGTGATCTTCGCCACGTTGTCGACGAAGGTCGCATCCGGTGCCGTTCCTTCGGTGATGGAGCGGATCATGGAGTTGCGTGCAAGCACGCGCGCGGCATCCCAGCGGTTGAAGGGATCAGTGTCGTGGGCCATGAGAAATTCATGGTCGGTGTCGAAATCGAGCACCACTGGCGCCGAAAAGTCCCGCAGGATCGATGCCACCGGCTTTTCGGTCATGCCAGCGAAACTGAAGCTCTGCGTGCTTTCGGTCATCTCCAGCACTTGCGTCGGCACCGCCTCGGTTCCGTCCGGGTTCAACAGACCCACGGCAATCGGCAAAAGCTGCGGTTGCGGGTCGGGCGAGGGGGTCGAGGGTGGTGTGTGCTGCGTGAAGGTGAGCGTATAGGTGTCACCGTCATGGCTTTCCTCGGCTTTGAGGTGCGGTGTGCCGGCTTGGGTGTACCACCGTTTGAACTGGGTGAGATCGCGCCCGGTTGTGTCCTCGAACACCTTCAGCCAGTCCTCGATCGTGCAGGCCTGCCCGTCGTGCCGGTCAAAGTAGAGATCGAGCGCCGCCTTGTAGGCCTCATCGCCCACCAACCGCTTGAGCATGCCGATCACCTCGGCGCCCTTTTCATAGACCGTCAGGGTGTAGAAGTTGTTGATCTCCTGATAGCTGTCGGGGCGCACCGGGTGCGCCAGCGGCCCCTGATCCTCGGGAAACTGATGCGTGCGCATCAGCGCGGCGTCATTGATCCGCTTGATCTCGGACCCGCGCATGTCCGCCGTGAACTGCGCATCGCGGAACACCGTCAGCCCTTCCTTCAGACACAGCTGGAACCAGTCGCGGCAGGTGATGCGGTTGCCCGTCCAGTTGTGGAAATACTCATGCGCAATGATCGCCTCGATGCGCTCGAAATTCCCGTCGGTCGAGGTTTCGGGCGAGGCGAGCACGGCAGAGGCGTTGAAGATATTGAGCCCCTTGTTCTCCATCGCGCCCATGTTGAAGTCATCCACGGCGACGATGTTGAACACGTCAAGGTCATAGGCGCGGCCGTACACCTCTTCGTCCCACTTCATGCTGTCTTTCAGGGCCTGCATGCCAAAGGCGCATTTGCCCTCGTCTCCGGGGCGCACATACAGCGCCAGATCGACCTTGCGCCCTTCCATCGTGGTGAATGTGTCGCGGTGGGCGATCAATTCGCCCGCCACCAGCGCAAAAAGGTAGGCGGGTTTGGGCCACGGGTCATGCCATTCGGCCCAGCCTTCGCCCACCGCCACCGGGTTGCCGTTGGACAAGAGCACCGGGTGCGGGCCGTTGATCCGCACGGTAAAGGTGCTCATCACGTCCGGGCGGTCGGGGTAGTAGGTGATCTTGCGAAAACCCTCGGCCTCGCATTGCGTGCAATACATCCCGTTCGATTGGTAAAGCCCTTCGAGCGCCGTGTTGGCCGCCGGGTCAATCTGCACCTCCGCCTCCCACGTGAAGGGGACGTCGGGCACTTCGCAGGTCAGCCCCTCGTCGGTGAGGGTGGGTTTGACCGGCTCGCCGTCGATCTTGGCCGCCAGCAGCGACAGACCCTCGCCATGCAGAAAGAAGGTCGGGTCTTCGGCGTCCGGTTTCGGCGCGAAGCGGATGCGGGCGCTGACCCGTGTCGCGGACGGGGCCAGATCGAAGGTCAGGTGCACATCCTCGACGTCAAAGCCAAAGGGCGTGTAGTCGGACAGGTAGATGGTCTGGGGCGTCGCGTCGCGCATCTTCGAATACCTTTGGGCCGGAACGGGGAGAATTGCGCCGAAAGGGTAGGGCGCGCGGCTCGGAGCCGCAAGCCGTGTTGCGGCCTGCGCGGACAAATGACGCCGCACATGGCTTGGCCCGGCGTTCCCGCACCCTAGCTAGCCCCGCATGATCACTGTCGTCTGGTTCAAACGGGACTTGCGGGTGTGCGATCACCCGGCGCTGGCGCATGCGGCAACGCGGGGTGACGTGCTGCCGCTTTATGTCTTTGAGCCGGGCTACTGGTCGGCGCCGGATGCGTCTGGCCGCCAGTTCGATTTTGTCTGCGAGAGCGTGGCGTCCCTGCGCGCCGGGCTGATGCAAAAGGGCGCGTCCCTGGTCGTGCGCGTCGGCGACACTGTCGACGTCCTGTCGGCCCTGCACGCAGAGGCGCCGTTTGACCGTCTCGTCAGTCACGAAGAGACCGGGAACGGCTGGACCTACACCCGCGACAAGGCGGTGGCCGCGTGGTGCCGCGCCAATGGCGTTCTGTGGGAAGAGATGGCGCAATCCGGTGTCGTGCGCCGTCTGAATGGCCGCGATGGCTGGGCCATGCAGCGCAACGCGTTTCTGCGCCAGCCCCAGGTGGATGTGCCGGACCGGCTGAACAGCCGCGCGCTGCCAAGCGATGACGTGCCGCGGCTGGTGGCCAAAGACAGCTGCGCCGCGCGGCAACAGGGCGGGCGCGAGATGGCGCTCAGCCTGCTTGGGTCCTTCCTGACCGAACGGGGGCAAACCTACCGCAAGGACATGTCGTCACCCGTGACGGGCGAAGTGTCCTGCTCGCGCCTGTCGCCCTATCTGGCCTTTGGATGCCTGAGCGGTCGCGAAGCCGCACAAGCGACGGCCGCGCGTCAGCGCGAGGTAAAGGGCACACGTGAAGGCTGGGGTGGGTCGCTGAAATCCTTTCAGGCGCGTCTGGCGTGGCGGGATCACTTCATGCAGAAGCTCGAAGACGAACCGGCGCTCGAGCATCGCTGCCTGCACTCCGCCTATGAGGGCCTGCGTGGCGACGATGCCACGCGCCGTGCCGCGTGGGAACGCGGTGAAACCGGCCTGCCCTTTGTCGACGCCTGCATGCGCTATCTCGATGCGACGGGCTGGCTGAATTTCCGCATGCGGTCGATGGTGATGGCGGTGGCGTCCTATCACCTGTGGCTGGACTGGCGGGCTACGGGCCTGCACCTCGCGCGGCAGTTCACCGATTTCGAACCGGGCATTCACTGGCCGCAGGTGCAGATGCAATCGGGAACCACGGGGATGAACACCGTCCGCATCTACAATCCGGTGAAACAGGGCAGGGATCAGGACCCGACAGGCGTCTTTACGCGCCGGTGGTGCCCCGAGCTTGCCCCGGTTCCGGATGACGTGCTGCAGGAGCCGTGGAAATGGGGCGGGGCGCAGGGTCTGCTGGGGCGTGCCTACCCTGCGCCGATCATCGACGTGACCGATGCCGCGCGCGCCGCGCGCGAACGGGTCTGGGCCGTGCGGCGCGGTGGTACCTTTCGCGATGAGGCGCAGCAGGTCATTCACAAGCACGCCAGCCGCAAGGACCCGCAGGGGCACTTTGTCAACGACCGTGCCCCGCGTCGTCGCAAGGCAGGCAAAGACGACCGCCAGATGGGGTTCGACTTCTGATGGCCCGCATGCGCAAGAAATCCGATCTGCCGGAAAAGATGTGCCCCGTCTGCCAGCGCCCGTTCAGTTGGCGTAAGAAATGGGCGCGCGTCTGGGATGAGGTGCGGTATTGCTCCGAACGCTGTCGCCGCGCGGCGAAGTCCTGAGGTCAAGGCCGAGGCTGGCATCCCCGCCCGTGGACAACCCGCGTGCCTTCGGGTCGTCCGGTGTCAAATCCGGATCGCCGGGCAATCGCACGCAATTTGGGCAGGCCGCTTACCTCTTCACCCATGCACAGTGGGTTGCGCGCCTCTCGGGCTATTCAGTGCGCCGGGTCGGGGATATATCATCTCAAACGCAGTTTTTGAGGGTTCCAATGGCGCGTCCCATTATCGGTATCATTTCCAATCATCACGTGATCCACGACGAATACGAGGTGCAGGCGGCGGGGATGATCAATATTTCGGCTGTGGCCGAGGTCGCCGAAGGTGTGCCGATGCTCATCCCTGCGGACCCGAACTTTGTCCGCGTGTCCGACCTTCTGGAACACTGCGCGGGGTTCGTGTTCACGGGTGGGCGCGCCAATGTGCACCCGGAGGAATATGGCGAGGAACCGACCGAAGCGCATGGGGCATTCGACCGCAACCGCGACCGACTGACCCTGCCACTGATCCGTGCCTGTGTGGAGCGGGGTCAGCCGATCCTTGGTATTTGCCGGGGGTTTCAAGAGGTTAACGTCGCAATGGGCGGATCGCTTCACCCGGAGATTCGCGATTTGCCCGGGCGCGACAATCACCGGATGCCGCCCGACGGCACGCTTGAGGAGAAATTCGCGCTGCGCCACAACGTGACCTTTCGCGAAGGCGGCGTGTTCCATGACCTGATGGGGCGGGTGTCGGTGCCGACCAACACCCTGCATGGTCAGGGCATCAAGGAACCGGGGCCGCGTATCGTGGTGGACGGCCATGCGCCGGACGGCACCGCCGAGGCCATGTACATCGACGGTGCGCCCGGATTTACGCTGTCGGTGCAGTGGCACCCGGAGTGGAATGCCAAATGCGATCCCGTCTCGCGCCCGCTGTTCGAGGCGTTCGGCGCGGCGTGCCGGGCGTGGGTCGATGGGGCGCAGACCGCACCGGCGCTGCGCACTGCGTCCTGAAAATGCGCACATCACCCGCGGTTGCACAATTTTCGACCGCGTCATGCTGCCGCACCGCGTCCTCCCGCACGCTTACCTCCCGCAGCGCGTCCGGATATCGCGCCGCGATGGCTGAGGGTCTGTGGTGAGACCGATGTTCGACATCCCCCCGGTCTGGCTGATGCTGGCCATCGCCATTGCGTGGATGCAAAGCCGCTATTTCGACCTCGGGCTGTCGCTGGACTATCCACTGACCCAGGGCATCGCCGGGTTGCTGATCGGAGGCGGAATTGTCCTCATCGCCTTGGCTGCTTGGGAATTCCGGCGTGCGCGCACGACGATCATTCCACACCAGACCCCGTCCAGCCTCATAACGCGCGGAATCTTCAATGTTACCCGTAACCCCATCTATTTGGCGGACGTTTTGATCCTTTTTGGGCTGATTTTGCGGTTTGACGCGGTGCTGTCGCTGCCGCTTGTGCCGGTGTTTGCGTGGTGGATCGAGCGGCATTTCATCGTCGCGGAAGAAGACAGGATGCGCCGTTTGTTTCGCGCGGAATTTGCGCGCTACGAAAGAAAAGTGCGTCGGTGGATTTGAGGGTTTACGATTATTTCGCGGTAACGCAAGGGCGCTCCTTGCGCTGAGCGGGCGTTGCGAGTAGTGGACAGGCGCGCCTTGTGCACCATGTTGCGCAGTCGCTGCCACTGCCAAGACTGACGGGGGAATTGCCGTATGAAGATCGGTACGCCAAAAGAGACATTTGCCGGTGAGCGCCGCGTCGCGATGACGCCGGAGAGCGCTGCCGCGCTGCAGAAACTGGGCCATGAGTGTGTGGTCGAGACGGGGGCCGGGCAAGAGGCCGGGTTCGCCGATGCAGATTACAAGGCCGCCGGTGTCGAGGTCGTCAAGACTGCCGCCGCCTTGTGGAAAGCCGCCGACGTTGTCGCCAAGGTCCGCGTGCCGGACGAAGGCGAGATGAAACGGCTGCGCGAAGGCCAGACGCTGATCTCGTTCTTCAGCCCCGTCGCGGACGAGGCCAAGATGCAGGCCGCCGCCAAGAAGGGTGCCACCGTCATCGCGATGGAAATGATCCCGCGTATTTCCCGGGCGCAGAAAATGGACGCGCTGTCGTCCATGGCCAACATTGCCGGGTACCGTGCGGTGATCGAGGCGGGCAATAACTTTGGCCGTTTCTTCACCGGCCAGATCACGGCAGCGGGCAAGGTGCCGCCAGCCAAGGTTCTTGTTGTGGGCGCAGGGGTTGCGGGACTGGCAGCCATCGGGACATCTACGTCTCTGGGTGCGATCACCTACGCCTTTGACGTGCGGCCCGAAGTGGCCGAACAGGTCGAATCCATGGGGGCCGAGTTTGTCTATCTCGACTTCGAGGAAGAGCAGCAGGACGGCGCGTCGTCGGGCGGGTATGCGTCGGTGTCATCGCCGGAATTCCGCGAAGCACAGCTGGCCAAGTTCCGCGAACTGGCGCCAGAGGTCGATATCGTCATCACCACCGCGCTGATCCCCAACCGCGAGGCACCGGAGTTGTGGACCGACGACATGGTCGCCTCCATGAAGCCCGGTTCGGTGATCGTGGACCTCGCGGCGGAAAAGGGCGGCAACTGCAAGCTGACGGTCATGGACGAGAAGATCGTGACCGACAACGGCGTGACCATCATCGGCTACACCGATTTCTCCAGCCGCATGGCCACACAGGCGTCGAGCCTCTATGCCACCAACATCCGCCACCTGATGACGGATCTGACGCCGGAAAAAGACGGCGTGATCAATCATGACATGGAAGATGACGTGATCCGCGGGGCCACCATCGCCCATGCCGAAGAGGTCACGTTCCCGCCGCCCCCGCCCAAGGTGGCCGCCATCGCCGCAGCACCCAAAAAGGAAGCGGCCAGGGAACTGACCCCCGAAGAAAAGCGCGCGCAGGAAGTCGCCGCGTTCAAGGCGGAAACCAAACAGCAGGTCACGCTTCTGGCCATTGGCGGTGCGTTGATCCTCGGCGTTGGTGCGATCCCGGGCATGCCCGCCAGCTTTATGCAGCACTTCATCGTGTTCGTGCTGTCGGTGTTCATCGGCTTCCAAGTGATCTGGAACGTGTCGCATTCGCTGCACACGCCGCTGATGGCCGTGACGAACGCGATCTCGTCGATCATCATCCTTGGCGCGCTGATCCAGATCGGATCGAGCAGCCTGCTCATAACGCTACTCGCCGCGCTCGGGGTCTTTATGGCCGCCGTGAACATCTTTGGCGGGTTCCTCGTGACACGGCGCATGCTCGCCATGTTCCAGAAGTCTTAAGGAGGTCGGGCACATGGATTTCGGCTTTACGATTGCGGCCTATGTGGTGGCCGCGGTGCTCTTTATCCTCTCGCTCGGGGGGCTTTCGGGGCAGGAAAGCGCCAAGCGCGCGGTGTGGTACGGCATTGTCGGCATGGCGATTGCGGTGCTGGCGACGCTCTTCGGGCCCGGATCGGGCCTGTGGTTCGCGTCACTTGTGCTGATCGCAGGCGGTGCGGCGGTGGGCTACCAGCTCGCCACCAAGGTGCAAATGACACAAATGCCCGAACTGGTGGCGATCATGCACAGCCTCGTGGGTCTTGCGGCGGTCTTTGTCGGTTTCAACGCCGACATCATGATCAACACGATTGCCGGCCTCAGCAGCGGTGTGGCGCCAAACCCGGTGCAGGGCTATGGCTTGCCGCTCTTCCCGCTTGAGAACGACGTGCTCAAGGACCTGTCGGCCTTCGGCCAGCTTGTCGCCAAGAAGACGGGTGTCGAGATCGGCATTCTGCGCATCGAACTGGCGCTTGGCATCTGGATTGGAGCGGTGACCTTCACCGGTTCGGTCGTGGCCTATGGCAAGCTGTCGGGCAGCTCCAGCCTGTTGCCGTTCGAGATCGATACAAGCGCCAAGCAACTGCCCGGCGGTCACATCCTGAACGCGGCCGCAGCGGCGCTGTCGCTGATCCTGCTGATCATGTATCTGGGCGGATCGGGCTCGTGGACGCTGGTTTTGCTGTCCCTTGCCGCGTTCTTCATCGGCTATCACCTGATCATGGGGATCGGCGGGGCGGACATGCCTGTCGTGGTCTCGATGCTGAACAGCTATTCCGGCTGGGCGGCGGCGGCCATTGGCTTCAGCCTCGGCAATGACCTCCTGATCGTCGTGGGCGCGCTTGTGGGTTCGTCCGGTGCAATCCTCAGCTACATCATGTGCAAGGCGATGAACCGGTCGTTCATCAGCGTGATCCTGGGTGGCTTTGGTGGCGCCAAGGGCGAGCAGATGGCCGTGGAAGGCGAACAGATCGCCATCGAGGCGGACGGCGTCGCGACGGCCCTGAACGAGGCCGACAGCATCGTGATCATCCCGGGCTACGGCATGGCGGTGGCACAGGCCCAGCAGGGTGTGGCCGAGCTGACGCGCAAGCTGCGCGCCAAGGGCAAGGAGGTCCGCTTTGCCATCCACCCTGTCGCGGGGCGTCTGCCGGGGCACATGAACGTGCTCCTGGCCGAGGCCAAGGTGCCTTATGACATCGTTCTGGAGATGGACGAGATCAACGATGATTTCCCGGACACGGATGTGGCCATCGTCATCGGCTCGAACGACATCGTGAACCCGGCGGCACAGGACGATCCCAACAGCCCAATCGCCGGTATGCCGGTGCTGGAATGCTGGAAGGCCAAGCAGGTGTTCGTGTCGAAACGCGGGCAGGGCACCGGCTATTCCGGGATCGAGAACCCGCTGTTCTTCAAGGACAACACGCGGATGTTCTACGGTGACGCAAAGGCATCCATCGACAAGCTTCTGCCGATGATCGACTGAACGATCGCCCCGGTGGCGCTGCGATGCGCGGTGCCACCGGATTGCGTTCAGATGACGACGATGCCCGCAAGGCAGGGCCGCGACATGGAGTTCGCAACGGCTGCCAGCTGCCGCGCGCGCGCCACCATCGCATCGATGGCATTCTGGATGCGGGGCAGGGGCACGGAGGGTGTCGACATGTGCCGCCCGATCCGGCTGGTCTGACCGACATTCGAGAAATGCAGCAACTGGCCCGTTCCGTTGGTCGCGGAGGTGCCTGTTTTGATCCGGTACCGGAAATTGGTGGCCAGAATGCCGCCGGGGCCGGCGACGGTATGTGGTGTCACCGCGTGATCGTACATGAAGTCGATCAACGCGATGCCGTTGCGATCAAACTTGCAATCGACCGGGTACATGCGCGGTGTGGCGGTGCTGTGTGTGCTAAAGATTTCCAGCGACCCCACACCACTGGTCGCTCCGCGCGGCATGATCTCGCGCTGCGCGACCGAACTGGCCCCGCCATCAATATGCGTCAGGCTGAAAACGCCACCACCGGTCGCCGTGGTTTTGATCGCGGCGACATAGCCACAATTGTGGGACATCACAAACTCCTTTCAAAAACAATTGGCAGCCATCCGGCTGGGCTTGAAAAATGCGCCGACAGGATAGTCCCGGCCGGGCAATTCGGGCAAATTGCGCGGCATACGCCCGCGTTTTGAGCAAAAATTGGCCGAGATACGTTGCCCTTGCAGGACCAAAACCGGGCACGCTGGGCGTCTGTATACTATTGCACTCAGTTAACACTCTGAAAAATATAAAGAAATATTTTGGCACGCTGCGCATTGCGCGCTATATCGCATACAACCAGCTGGCAGGACTTGAGCTATGGCCCCGATCGAAGACCACCCATTGCGCTACCGCTTGGCCAACGAGCTGCATGCGCGCCCGTTTCCGTCGATGCAGGCGCCATCTGCCGCGATCTATGTGGCGTTCAAGCAGCCCGAGATGGCCGCGAACCGGGATCGGGGCAAGGATCTGGAACATCTGCATGATCTTCTGGACCGCCACGGCGTGGCCCATCCGCAGCCCGGGGCGACACATTACTACGGTCAGATCGGCAAGCACTGGCTCAAGTGGGAACAGCACACCGAGTTCGTGACCTACACGATCTTCACCGATGGCGTGGCACCGCGCCCGTTCGAGGCCGCCGCTTTTGACCCCTTTCCGCAGGACTGGCTGGACAAGGCGCCCGGACAGCGGATCACGTCGATCCTTGTGCGCGTCGAGGAACGGCCCGACGTGGATGAGATCGAGACGCGGCTGGCGGATTGGTTCGTGCCGGAAAGCCTCGCGGTCAGCGCCGTTCTGGACGATGCCGCCGTTGTGGCGGGCGATTTCCGGATCGACACAAACGGCCATATGCGTTTTGCGGTCTTTGTCGGCGATGACACCGGCGAACGACGCGTTGGTCGCATCGTGCAGCGGCTGTGCGAGATCGAGACCTACAAGACCATGTCGATGCTGGGATTTGCCCGGGTGCGGGGCATGGGCTCGCAACTGGGCGAACTGGACACCCGCCTGACCACCCTGGTCGAGGAGATGTCGCAAGAGGGGTCCAAAGCCGAACAGACCCTGCAGGCGCTTCTGGCCATATCTGCCGAGCTTGAGACCCTGTCGGCCCAGTCCTCGTTCCGGTTCGGGGCGACATGGGCCTATGAGGCATTGGTGACCGAACGTATTTCGGCCCTGCGCGAGGAACGGCATAACGGGCGCCAGACCTTTCTCGAATTCATGGTGCGGCGGTATCAGCCCGCGATGCGCACGGTGCGATCGGCGCAGGAGCGGCTAGACGCCATGAGCGCGCGCGGCGTGCGCGCCGCGAACCTCCTGCGGACCCGCGTCGACGTGGAACGGTCGGCGCAGAACCAGGCGCTGCTGGAAAGCATGGACCGGCGGTCGGACTTGCAGTTGCGCTTGCAGCGCACGGTCGAGGGGTTGTCGGTGGTGGCCATCAGCTATTACGCGGTGTCGCTCGCGTCGTACCTGTTGTACTCCCTCGAAGCGCCCACGGGCCTGTCCAAGAACATGCTGACGGCAGTGGTGACAGTGCCTGTGGTCCTGCTGGTCTGGGGGCTGGTGCGTCGGCTGCGCAAGAGCGTGGAGAAATAGGCACCCGTCGCCCGGCGCCTGCATGTTCACGAAGTTTGGTAGAAACGTGATTTTCCTTGGCACGGCCAATGGTCCAGTTTTCGCCCACTGGATCGGCAGACTTGGTCTGTCTTCACAACGCGACCATGGCGCACGCGCGCCAACCGTTTCGCGTCACATTGGGAGATGGCTGCAATGAAGTGCTTGAGACATGCAACGACGCGCGGCGCGGTTGCGCGCGGTCTGATGGCGGCGATGCTCGTGATGTTCAACGCGCTCTTTTCCGGCCCGCTGCACGCGCAGTCCGGAAAGCCGTTGCCCGCATATGTGATCGAGGCGTTTGGTGAACCACCCGCCGTCCCCGAAGGCCCGCTTGCGCCCGCCATGCAATTCGCATTGCGCGTCGCGTTTGTCGACAGCGTGGTGCTGTCGACCTGGGACGAAAACCAGAGCCTCGCGCTTGCCGAAATCGCCGCGTCCGGCGATCCGCGTCTGGTGTGGCTGATCAGCGATCTGATGCGCTTTGTGCCGTCGCGCCAGTTGAACGCAGAGCTGACCGAGGCCGCCAGCACGCTTTTGGGAAAGGAGATCGGGCTGGACAACAGCTGGGGCCGTGTCACCGATCACCTGCTGGCCTGGGATATCCCGGCGCCGCCGGATTACCTCAAGTACAAGCGCACGATTTTCACCAGCGTTGTCCCCGGCTGGGACCGCATCTTTGTCGAAGGGGACATTGACTGGCGACTGGTGTCCTGGGGCGGCGTTCTGATTGATGATCGCCCCTATGACACCACGGATGACGGCTGCAACTGCATCCCGGCGGCGGACAACCCCAAAGTCTCCAGCGCCGAAGAGGCCACGTGGCTCAAGGACAATGACATCGTCTTTGGCATTTCGATCAACGGTGCGCATCGGGCCTATCCCCGCCGCATCATGGAAGTGCGCGAAATGGTCAACGACACCCTGGGCGGGCGCGATCTCGGCATTCCCTACTGCACGCTCTGCGGCGCAGCACAGGCCTATTTCACCGACCAGATGCCCGCAGGGGTCGACCGGCCGATTCTGCGGACATCCGGGCTGCTGAGCCGGTCCAACAAGGTCATGTACGACATCAACACGTTCTCCGTCTTCGACACGTTTCTGGGCGACGCCGTGACCGGGCCACTGGCCGAAAAGGGTCTGAAGCTGAAACAGGCAACCGTGGTCACGACCGACTGGGGCACTTGGAAGAAGGAACATCCCGACACGACCGTCTTGCTGGAACGCTATGCGTTGGGGCGCGATCCGGATTTCCGCAACGGTCGTGATGCGAACGGGCCCATCTTTCCCGTCGGCGATGTCGACCCGCGTCTGCCCGTGCATGAAGACGTGATCGGCGTCATCACCGCCTCTGGCACTCCCGTCGCGTTCCAGAGAAGCACGGCACTGGTGGCGTTGAAGCGTGGCGATGAGATTGCCGTTGAAAACGTGCGTCTGGAACTGGACGCAGGCGGGATCAGGGCCGTGGGCAAGGACGGGACAGACCTGGGCAGCCACGAGGCGTTCTGGTTCGCGTGGTCGCAATTCCACCCCGAGACGGAGCTGTGGCAACAGTAGGCCCGCGGTACGATCCGACGCCCACCGGCGCAGCAGGCCGCGTAGCGGTGGGCCGCAGGCTTTACCGTCCGCGTATCCGGGGATCGAGCGCGTCGCGCAACCCGTCACCCAGGTAGTTGACCCCCAGCACCGTCAGCGAGATCAGGATACCCGGCAGGACCACCCGTTCGGGATATTGCTCCATCCGTTGCACGGCATCGGCCAGCAGCTTGCCCCAGGTGGGGAAATCCGACGGGAAGCCGACCCCAAGGAAGGACAGCGCGCTTTCCGTGATGATCGCGGTGGCCAGCCCCAGCGTCGCTGACACCATGATCGGCGAGATCACATTGGGCAGCAGGTGCCGCCGGATGATCTTGGCCGGTGTGGTGCCGATGGAGCGCGCGGCGAGGATAAACTCGCGTTCCTTCAGGGCTAGAATGTCGCCACGCACGATGCGCGCAGTCTGCATCCATGAGGTCAGCCCGACCACGCTGACGATCAGGATGAACATGCCGCCCTCCGGCCCGAACCGCGCATTGAGCGGTTGTCGGAAGAGGGTCACGGCCACCAGCAGGATGGGCAGGATCGGGAGCGACAGCACGAGATCGGTAAAGCGCATCAGCCAGAAGTCGAGCTTGCGGAAATAGCCCGCCAGCACGCCCACGGCGGTGCCGATCACCAGCGCCAGCACCATCGCCGCCCAGCCCACCGCCATGGAGGCGCGCCCGCCCGAGATCAGCTGCGCCAGGATGTCCCGGCCCAGTTGGTCCGAGCCCAGCGGCTTGTTCCAGCCCACCTTGGCGCTGCTGTCCCAGAGCGCCACGTAGATCGGGCGCATGTCCTTGTTGCGGATGTCGATCTTGGTCGCGTCCACCTGCCAGATATAGGGCCCCAGCAGCACCGCGAGCGTGATGAAGATCAGGAAACCACCCCCGAACAGCGCACCCTTGTGCCGCTTGAACTGGTCCCACACGTCGCGCCACTGGCTGCGGGGGGCTTTGGGCGGCTCCTTGTCCTGCAGGGCGCCAAGCGTCTCTGTGGTGGCGTCAGTCATAGCGGATCCTCGGGTCGAGCACGCCGTAGAGCACGTCGGCAATCAGGTTGAAGAGCACGATCAGGATCGCGAAGATAAAGGTCAGCGTCATGACCATCGGCATGTCGTTGGCAAAAAGCGCGGTGATCAGCAGCTGGCCGATCCCGTTCACCTTGAACACGTTCTCGGTGATGATCGCGCCGCCAAAGATCGACGGGATGCCCAGAGCGATGACGGTGATCACCGGGATCATCGAGTTCCTGAGCACGTGCACCATGACCACAACGCCTTCGCGCAGGCCCTTGGCCCGGGCGGTGCGCACGTACTCCTCCCCGAGGTTGTCGAGCCTGGATGCGCGCACGTCGCGGCGGCC
>CAZRUV010000053.1:0-21785 GCA_964603315.1 uncultured Rhodobacterales bacterium | reverse complement strand
TCCAGCGCCGTGGTCGGCTCGTCAGCGATCAAAATGTCGGGTTGGTTGGCCAGCGCCATGGCAATCATCACGCGCTGGCGCTGGCCGCCGGACAACTGGTGCGGATAAGCGCCAAGGCGGCTTTCGGCATCCCGGATGCCGACCTTGTCCAACAACTCGAGGATGCGGGCGCGGGCTTTGCTTCCTGCTATCCCCTGATGCAGCGCAAGGCTTTCGCCCAGCTGCTTTTCGATGGTATGCAGCGGGTTGAGCGAGGTCATCGGCTCCTGAAAGATGAACGAAATATCATTGCCGCGCACCTTGCGCAGCAGGTTTTCGCTGGCCCCGATCATTTCCTGCCCGTCATATGTGACCGACCCGGACACTTCGGCGCTGTCGCCCAGCAGGGACACCGTGGACAGGGCAGAGACGGACTTGCCCGACCCGGACTCGCCCACCAGTGCCACCGTCTCGCCCCGGTCGACGGAAAAGGACACACCGCGCACCGCCTGGGTCAGTTGGCCATCCTGACGAAAGCCGACAGTCAGATCTTTTACTTGCAGAAGAGCGGTCAAGAAAACGTCTTTCGTGGATCGAACGCATCGCGGATGCCTTCGAAGATAAAGATCAGCAGGCTGAGCATGACCGCAAACACGGTAAAGGCGGTAAAGGCGATCCATGGCGCGGTGAAGTTCTGCTTGGCCTGCAAGGTCAATTCACCCAGCGACGGCGCCGAGGACGGCAGGCCAAAACCCAGATAGTCCAGAACCGCCAGCGACGAGATTGTGCCCGTGATGATGAAGGGCAGCATGGTCAGCGTGGCCACCATCGCGTTGGGCAACATGTGCCGGAACATGATGGTCATGTTGCTCACGCCCAAGGCCCGGGCGGCGCGCACATATTCAAGGTTGCGTGCGCGCAGGAATTCGGCCCGCACCACGCCCACAAGGCCGGTCCATCCAAAGAGCACGAGCAGGAAAACCAGCAGCCAGAAACTGCGCCCCAGAATGGCGAACATGATGATGATGACGTAAAGGCTGGGCGTCGAGGACCAGATCTCGATGATCCGCTGAAAGATCAGGTCCGTACGCCCGCCGAAATACCCCTGCACGGCCCCTGCAATGATGCCGATGATTGCGGACGCGCCGGTCACCAGCAGCGTGAAAAAGACGGACAATCGGAACCCGTGAATGACCCGGGCCAGAATGTCTCTCTTTGTTCCGTCCGTGCCCAGCAGGTTTTCCTCGTTCGGGGCAAGCGGTGCGGCGCCGGGTCGGTCGACAGCCGTGTCGTAGCTGTAGGGGATCAACGGCCAGATGGCCCAACCCCGTTCAATGTCGACACCATCGACATTGCCGTCCTTGCTGTCCTCGATCACCGCTTCGGGGTCATCAAAGCAGGCATCCAGCCCGCCCGAGGCAATCAAGCAACGCACTTCGGGATCGCGATAGGCGGCCTCGGTCTGGAAGTCGCCGCCGAACTCCGTTTCTGCATAGAAATTCCAGATCGGTGTGTAATAGGACCCCTGGTATTTGACGAGGATCGGTTTGTCATAGGCCAGAAACTCGGCAAAGAGGCTGAGCCCGAACAGGATCCCGAAAATCCACAGCGACCAGTAGGCCCGCCGGTTTTTCTTGAAGTTCGACCAGCGGCGTTTGTTGAGCGGCGACAGGGTGAAAAAGCCGCGTTCCGGCGCGGGCACGACGACCGGCGCGGGGTCGGGCTGCACGTCAGGCATCGCCATCAGCCTTCCCTCCGCTCAAAGTCGATCCGCGGGTCCACGACCACATACATCAGGTCCGAGATGATCCCGACCAGCAATCCCATCAGACCGAAGATGTAGAGCGTGCCAAACACGATCGGATAGTCGCGCGCCACCGCCGCCTCGAACCCGAGCCGGCCCAGCCCATCAAGCGAAAAGATCGTCTCGATGATCAGTGACCCCCCGAAGAACACCGAGATGAACACCGCCGGGAAACCGGCGATCACGATCAGCATCGCGTTGCGGAACACGTGGCCATAAAGCACCCTGCGCTCGCTCAACCCCTTGGCGCGTGCGGTCATGACGTACAGCTTCTTGATCTCGTCGAGAAAGCTGTTCTTGGTGAGCAAAGTCAGCGTGGCAAAGGCCCCGATGGTGCCCGCGAGCACAGGCAGGAAGGCGTGCCAGGCGTAGTCCACCACCTTGCCCCACGCGGTCAGGTCTTCCCAGTTGTCCGATGTCAGCCCGCGCAGCGGGAATATCTGCCAGTAACTGCCGCCCGCAAACAGAACGAGCAACAGGATCGCAAACAGAAATCCGGGTATCGCGTAGGCCGCGATGATCGCACCGGACGTCCAGGTGTCAAACGGTGTGCCGTCATGCACGGCCTTGCGGATGCCCAGCGGGATCGACACGAGGTAAGCGATCAACGTGGACCACAGTCCCAGCGTGATTGACACGGGCAGCTTTTCTATCACCAGATCAATCACGCTGATCGACCTGAAATAGCTGTCCCCGAAATCGAAGCGCATGTAGTTCCAGACCATGTTGAGGAACCGCTGAACGGGCGGTTTGTCAAAGCCGAACTCGCGTTCCAGTTCTGCTATGAACTCCGGCGGAAGACCACGCGCGCCCACATAGGTGCTGTCCGAGGCGGTGTTCAGCTCTTCTGCACCCAGTTCCTGCACGCCCGCGTCGTTGTTGCCACCCGCAAAACCGCCAAACACGTCGCCGCCCCCCTGAATGCGGGCGATGGCCTGCTCCACGGGTCCACCGGGCACGAACTGCGTCAGCGTGAAGTTGACCAGCAAGATGCCCAGCAAGGTCGGTATGACCAACAGCAATCGTCGGAGGATATAGGCGCTCATGGCCGGGTTACCTCAGCGCGCCAGACGCCTTGAGCGCTTCGGCCTTGTCAGCATTGTACCACCAGAAGTCCAACTGCCCGAGCGCATAGGGCGGGATCGGATCGGGATGCTCGTACATGTCGTAATAGGCGACCCAATGCGTTGGCTTGTACCAGACCGGGATCATGATGAACTCGTACCGCAAGGCGCGGTCCAGCGCCATCAGTGACGCCTGTTCCTCTTCGCGGGTTTCGGCGTTCAGCGATGCTTCGATGATTTGGTCGACCAGCGGGCTGGCAAGCCCTGCGGGGTTGAACAGCGAAAACGCCGCCGCTTCGGACCCGTAGCGTTGCATCAGCCCGGTACCGGTGCCCAGAAAGGCACCATAGCTGTCAAAAACAAGGTCATAGTCCCGGTCCCGCTCGCGCGAGGTGTATTGCGACGGGTCAACCTTTTCGAGGTTGATGTCGATGCCGAGTTTTTCGACGTTGGACACGAAATTTTCGGTCACACCGGACAGGGTGTCACCCGATGACGAGTTGAACAGGAAATCCAGCGACAGAACCTCTCCGGCCGCATTGCGGCGAATGCCATCATCGCCCACGGCCCAGCCCGCCTCATCCAGCAGCGCCATCGCCTTGCGCGCATTGCGACGATCAAAAAGGCGGGCCGGGTTCGACGTGTGGGGCATGCGCGCCTCTTCGGTGAAGAGAGCCGCCGGTACCACATCACCCAGCCCCTCGAGGAAGGCTTTTTCTGCACCTTCGGGCAAACCAGACGCCATCAACGGTGTATCCTGCGTGAACGAGGCCCGCTGTTGAAAGAGGCCATATTGCAGCGACTCGTTGGTCCATTCGAAGTTGTAAGCGAGCGAAATCGCCTCGCGCACACGGACATCCTTGAGCGTGTCGCGCAACAGGTTGAACACAATGCCCGACGGTGTGGGCGGTGACCCGTCCGGCAGTTCCTCGAGCTTTATCGCCCCGCTGTTCACCTTGGCGGTGTCATACCCGGTGGCCCACTTTTTGCTGTCGCCTTCGGTCCGGTAGGTGAATTCCCCGGCGAGAAAGCCCTGAAATGCCGCGTCCGCATCGCCGAAATACTCGATCCGGATGGTATCGAAATTGTTGCGGCCCACGTTGAACGGCAGATCATTGCCCCAATAGTCCGGGTTCCGCGTGTAGGTGATCGAGCGGTTTACATCCACCTCTTCCACTACATAGGGGCCCGAGCCCGGAGATATTTCGAGGCGGCTTTCATCCAGCCCGGCGCCCGTTTCCTCGTACCACTTCTTGGACCATGCGGGCACAAAGCCAACCTGATCAATCAACGACCGGCGCGAGATGCCTTCGGTGAAGTAGAACTTGATCGTGTAATCATCCAGCACCTCGACCTTCGGGATACGCTTGCGCACCGCGTCCGCATAGGATTTCAAACCCTCGTCCAGCAGCAAATTGTGTGAAAAGGCGATGTCGTGCGCCGTGACAGGCGAGCCGTCGGAAAACCGCGCCTCGGGGCGCATGTAGAAGATCACCCAGTTCTTGCCTTCATCATATTCCAGCCGTTCGCACAGAAGGCAGTAGTATTCGGCATAGACGTCCGCTGGCGCTGACGTGCTGTTGACCCCTTCGCCCAGCAGGCTTTCGTAGATGGATGAGGACAGCGCACCGGCCCGGCCCTTGCGGGTATAGGGGTGCATGGAGTCGAACGTCCCCGCAACGCCTAGCGCAATCTCGCCGCCCTTGGGCGCGTCCGGGTTCACGTAGTTGAAATGCTTGAAATCCTCCGGGTATGTCAGATCCCCGTAGAACGAATACCCGTGACTGGAGATGATCGTTTCGTGTCCATCACTGCGCACTTGCGTCGCCGCCAGTCCCAGCCCTGCGATCAACAGCCCGACAGCACCCCAGTCTGCCCATCGCTTTCGCACGGCCTTGGCACGCGTGGCGGATCGGGCGGGGCGCTTGGGGTGGATCATCTGGGTCTCCTTGCTGAGGCCTACGCGGCGGCATGGTCTTTGGTCTGCGCTGAGATTTAAGCTAAATCCGCCCCGCGCCAATATGCAACGCAAGATTGCTGCGTAAATTGCGGGCGAGATTACGGGATCGTGTTCTGTGTTGCGTATTTGCGGGCACAACCGCCCGCATGAAAAAAGCCGCGCAACAGCGGTTGGGCGGCTTTGGTCTCTTTCTGTGGCAAGCGATCTGGATCAGCCGCCCGCGTTTTCCTGCAGATACGCGATCAGGTTGGCGCGATCCTCGATCTTGCCAAGGCCGCGATAACTCATCGACGTGCCGGGCGCGTATTTGCTTGGGTTGATCAAGAATTCGTTCAACGCCTCGGGGGTCCAGACGTCGACGACTTCGGCCAAGGCGCCGGAGTATTCAAAGCCTTCGGCCGCCTGCACATCACGGCCCACGATCTGGTACAGATAGGGACCCGCACCATTCGCACCCTGCTCCAGCTTGTGGCAGGCGCTGCACTGACGGAACACGCGCGCGCCAGAACTTGCATCCGCGGTGGCAAAGACCTCTGCAAACGCAACTTCAACCACTTCTTCGGCGGCGCCATCGTCACCGGTGTCAATCACATAGGCCTGATCGCCGTAGCCATCCACATTGTACAGCTCTTCAGCGGCCCATTTGCCCAGCAGGAGTACAAGCAGAGCTCCGCACACACTGGCGGCGATCTTCGTGAATGTCATCGTGTCGAACATGTGGCTTCCGAATCCATGCGTAATAGTTGCTCGTTCCGGCGGTTATCTATTGCTTCCCCTACCCGCAGGCAAGGTGTAGAAGCCGCGACCAATCGCCCTGCCTCGTCATTCAGGCCAGGGCCAGGGGTCAAAGGTGAACGATGTCTCAACGAATTGCATTTCAGGGGGATTTGGGTGCCTACGGGCACGAGGCCGTGCTCAAGGCGCGCCCGGACGCCGTTCCCGTGCCCTGTCACGCGTTCGAGGACGTTATCGCTGCCGTTCGGTCGGGCGACGCAGACATGGGGATGCTGCCGGTCGAGAACACTACATATGGACGGGTGGCCGACATTCACCGGCTGCTGCCCGAAAGCGGGTTGCACATCGTAGACGAGGCGTTTGTACGCGTCCGCATCGCGCTGATGGCGCTGCCCGGTCAGACCCTGGAGGACATTGCACATGTCCGCGCGCACCTTGTGCTGATCCCGCAGGCGCGCGCCTTTCTCGACGCACACAATATTTCCGCCACGGCTGCCGCAGACAGTGCAGGTGCGGCGCGGGCCATCGCCGAACAGGGCGAGCGCGGTGTCGGCGCGCTTGCGTCAGCCGTGGCTGCCGACATCCACGGATTGAACATTCTCGCCCGGGATATCGAGGATCAGGGACACAACACCACGCGGTTCCTTCTGATGTCGCCTCACGCGGATCATGCCCCGCGCAGCGATCACATGATCACCACCTTTGTCTTTGAGGTCCGCAACATCCCGGCGGCGCTGTACAAGGCGATGGGCGGATTTGCCACCAATGGCGTCAACATGACCAAGCTGGAAAGCTACATGGTGGGCGGTGCGTTTACCGCCACGCAGTTCTACGCGGATATCGAAGGTCACCCCAGTGATCCCGCCGTCGCACGCGCGCTGGAAGAGCTGGAATACTTCACCAACCGGCTGGACATTCTGGGCGTTTATCCGGCCGCCGCCGGTCGCGACTAGGCGCTGCGCTTGAGCCTGTCCTCGAGAAGCTTGCCGTAATCGGCGACGCGCAGCTTGAACCGTTTGCTGAGGTTGGATTTCGCCAGCTTCAGCGATTGCACGAGCAGGCGCGACGCAAGGTTCAACGGTTTGAGTTCCAGCGCGACGGCCATCCGGGTCCGTGTCCGCGACAGCGCCATCAATTCGATGTCAAATGTTGCGTCCATGCCGGGCGACTTGGCCGCAAATCCCATGTCATTCGGCGCAACGTAGCGTACCAGCTGCAAGTTCAGATCCCGCCGACGCCCGCGCATCATGAAAGCCACGCGCCAGCTGGCCCCCACGGCGGGCGTCCGGTTGTCATCCAGTCGCTGCACATCAGCGCCGCGCCGCATTGCCTGCCGCTCAAATGTTTCGAACTCGCTGAGTGCGGCGAAAACCTCGTCTACAGGTGCTTCGATGTCTTCCCGCGCCGAGAATTTCATACGCCTTGCCCGAATTGCTGGTGTTGTCCTGTTGTCCCTTTAATCAAGGGTATCCGCAAGCCAGTTTTCAATTAAAAAGTGCGCGATGGCCCCTTTGCGTGCGGGCAGAACATCGGTGCGGTTGCCTGCAAAAACATCCGCCATCTCTTCACGGGTGAGCCATAGCGCGTCCTCGATCTCGACAGGATCAATCGTGATCTCAAGGCTTGTTGCGTGACCGTGACAGCCAAACATCAGGGAGGCCGGAAACGGCCAGGGCTGGCTCGACAGATAGTCGACATGCCCGACATGAACGCCCGTTTCCTCGAACACTTCACGCCGCACCGCCGCCTCGAGCGTTTCGCCGGGTTCCACAAACCCGGCCAAGAGCGAATACATTCCTTCAGGCCAGCCCGGCGATCGGCCCACCAGGACCGAGTTGCCATGGGTGATCAGCATGATCACCACCGGGTCCGTGCGCGGAAAGTGATGGGCGCCACACGCCGGACAGGTGCGTTGCCAGCCGCCCTGGCTGATGTCGGACGCGGCACCGCACCGTGCGCAGAAGCCGTGCGTCTGATGCCAGCCGATGACTGCTTTCGCCGTCGCGGCCAGTTCAGCGTCCCGCGGGGAAAGCCACGTCATGACGCGGCGCAACTCGGCAAAGACATGACCCTCGGGCAATCCGGGATAAAGCTGTTCCGACGGATCAAGGAACGCACCCAATGCGGCGTGGTCCACCTCGGGCGGCGACCATGGCGAGATGTCGAATGCAAAACGCGGCGCGCCGTCTTCGCGGCCCAGCAAGACAGGATCCGCCGTCGCCTCTGCCAATATGGGATGGCCCATCGGCAGACGCAGCAATTCCGCCGGTCGTTCCTTGTCAATCAGGGGCTTGCCTTGCCACAGAACGACCGCGCGTGCGTCCGGATCCGTCCGAGCCGCCGCAAGCGCGTCGGGATTGCCCCGCACTTCGCCTGCACGGTCCAGTCCGGAGCCGCCAAAAGTCACCGTTTCCGCGTGCCGCATGGAACACCGCCCTGCTCTTGCCTGTTCAAGTCCGCCAGCCATGGCACGGGTGTGGCATCTGCGCAATGGCAAGGCATTCCCGCCCGTGTGGGGAAAAAATCCGCTTGAACAGGCGAAGCAATGCACCACCCTGCCACTTATGCGCGAAACTTCTGATGCGAACACACCCAAGACGACACTTCGCTTGCTGGCCACAAGTGACGTGCACATGCATCTGACCGGTTGGGACCCCAGAACTGACAATACGGCCATGGACTGTGGTTTTGACAGGATCGCCGCCGTCATCCGGAAGGCGCGCGCCGAAGCGTCGGGGCCGGTCATCCTGATGGACAACGGTGACGGGTTACAGGGTGCGCCTCATGGCGAAACGGCGCAGAAACTGGACGGGCCGCATCCCTGGCCTGCCCTTCTGAACGCCGCTGGCTACGATGCGTTGGGGCTTGGCAACCACGATTTTGACTATGGGCTTGATGCGCTGGAGGCCTTTGGTGCGGCAGCCGACGCACCGCTGGTGTCCGCCAGCCCGAACCGGCCACTGCGCCGGGTCGAGCCCTATGTGATAATCGAGCGCGTTCTGCCGGGCGCGCATGGCGCGCTCAAGATCGGCATAACGTCAGTCCTCCCCCCCCAGACAGAAATCTGGGCCAGCGGGCAACTGCACGGGCGTCTGGGGTTTCATGATGGCATTACAGCCGCCAGTCGCGCGGTTGCCGCCTTGCGCGACGCTGGCGCCGATATCGTTGTGGTGCTCTGCCACAGCGGCCTGACCGGGACGTCCGCGCAAGACGATGAGAACTTTGCCCGGGCGCTGGCCCGCACGGTCCCGGGCGTCGATGCCATGATCCTTGGCCACACACATGAACAGTTTCCCGATGCCGCCCATGGCCATCTGGACGGGGTGGATCCGACCGACGGAACCCTTTTTGGGGTGCCGGCGGCCATGCCGGGATACGCTGCCGCCTTTCTGGCGCAAATCGATTTGCATCTCGTAAAAGAGGACGACGTCTGGCGCGTGACCGATCACGCGGTGTGCTTGCGCGCCCCCGACCCCGATCTTCGCGACACGGACGCCACCCGGCTTGCCGCACCGTGTCTCGCCGCAACGCGCGCACGGATGCAGGAAGTCGTCGGCCAGAGCGATCACTCATTTCACAGCTATTTTGCGATGCTGCAATCCGGCACACCCGACGCCATCTTTGCCAGGGCGATGCAGCAGGCCGTGCAGGAGGCCATAGCGGAAACCGACCTCGCCGACCTGCCCGTGCTGGCGGCAACCGCACCCTATGCCGCCGGGGGGCGCGCCGGCCCCGACAACTACCTCGTGGCGCACAAGGGTGACATCCTCGCCCGGCACGTGTCACTCATCAATCCTTTTCAGAATACGGTATGCGCCCATCGCATGACGGGAACCGAGGTACGCGCCTATCTGGAAACGTCCCTGAAGTTTTTCGGGCCGGAGAAAACCGGAGGCACGCCGTTGGTGTCCAAAGGCGCCCCCGCCTTCAATTTCGATACCCTGAACGGATTGTACATGACGGTCGACGCCTTTGCGCCGGCTGGCAGGCGGGTGGCGTCACTGACCTGCGACGGTCGGCCCGTGTCCTCGGAGGACAGCTTTCTGGTGGCCATGACCAGCTATCGTGGTGCGGGTGGTGGCGGCTTTCCCGGAACGGGTGTGCCGTTTGCCGTCGAGACCGATGTGCCCGCGTCCATGGCCATACGATCTTACCTCGCCGCGCGAACTGTCTGCGCGGATCATGCCGCTTCGGTGTGGTCTTTTGCATCCGGTGCGACCGCATCGGTGCTGATCGAAACCAGCCCCCGTGCCGCGCTCCACCTCGATGAAATCGCCTCCTTTCAGCCTGAGCCCTTGGGCCTGACGCAGGAGGGTTTCCTGCAGATCCGCGTCACGCTCTAGCCCTTGCGTCGCCATTGACGCTCGCCTATATCGCCCCTGAGAGGTTGGCGCGGGCAAGCGCCTCGCCAACCCGGTCAGATCCGGAAGGAAGCAGCCGCAACGAGCCCCGCTTGGGTCGATGTCAATCTCTCACCATCGCGCATACCGGAAACGAATGCGCGCATTCTCAGCTCCCCTACTCTTCCAGCAGTCTTGGCCACAGCGCCGCATTGCGACGTGCAAACGCGGACAAATGACCCACAGTGCCGTCTGGCGTGATGGCGTCCACCTTTGCGCGTCCCTCGAACCCTTCGTCTGCCAGACGCTGCACGCAATGCGGTGGGATCAGATCGTCGTCCGAGAACGACACCAACCGCACCGGGATATCGTGTCGCCAATGCGGGGCGGGCAAGCGGTCGCCCAGGTCCGACGCATAGAACGCGCGTGTCGTGCACCACCGTCGCCACTGCCAGTATGCGCCGCTGGGCAGGTCTTCGCCAAACCGCAACCGTTTGCCCGGCAGATACCCGGCCAGTGCCGTGGCGATCGGGCCTGCACCGAACCAGAACAAGAGCGCCACAGCCCGGTAAGGCCACGGATGATCGCTGTGATGCACGAAACCGGAGGCCACACCGATCACACGGCTCACACCCTCAAAGTCCCGCTGGTTCGGCAGCATCATGGCGCCAAGCGAGTGGCCGATAATCCAGATCGGCGTGTCGGGTATTGCTCGGGCCAGCGCCTGACGCGCGGCCAGATGGTCCGATGTGCCCCAGTCAATCATGTCTGCCTTGCTCTGCGCGAGGGGTCCCGACCACGACCGGCCCACGTCCCTGTAGTCGAATGTCAGGCAGGCCATCCCGCGCTCTGACGCCAGCCATCGCGCGAAATGCGCGTAATAGCTCTGGGGCACAGCAGTAGCCCCATTCAGAACCACCGCCGCAAAGGGCGCGTGCGCGGGTTCGAACAGTTGTCCCACCAACTCGGCACCGTCCGCCGACTTGAAGACCATAGCCCGTTCTTTCACCTGCTTTTCACCATCGTCAAACACGCGTCACCTCATCAGCTCCACAGCTAGACCAATCGGTCTAATCGCAACACTGGACCAATCGGTCTAATCCTGTCAAGCTCATCTCCATGACCGACAAACCCCTGCCGACCAAAGACCGTCTTGTGCGCGCCGCAGCGAACCTGTTTCGCACCCGTGGCTACCATGGCGTCGGCCTTGCAGATGTCCTTGCCGCGGCCCAGGCCCCCAAGGGGTCCCTCTACCACCACTTTCCAAACGGCAAATCCGACCTCGCCCTCGCCGCAGCGACATGGGCATCGGACGAAATGCTGCGTCTGATCGCGGCCAGCTTTGATGGCGCGGACACGTTCAGGGACGGCGCCACGACCCTGTGCTACAAGCTCGCCAAACTCTTTGACATCACGGGCTGGGACACCTGCCCGATCGCGAACATCCTCTTTGAAGGGCCGGACAACGACAGCTTTCGCGCCCATGCCGAACACACCTATGACGGCTGGATCGCCGAAGTGCTGGACCACGCCGAACGTCTGGGCCTTGACGATGAAGAGGCGAGGCGCAAGGCGGAACACCTCTTCATCCTGATCCAGGGCGGGTGGATGCTGGCGCGGGCACGGCGAAATTCCGATGTGCTGCGCGATTTGCGATCCAAGCTCTGACCGTCGATCGGTTTCGGTCGCCCTGATCGCTGGACGCCCCCCGGCGCGCACCGTAGATTGGGGTGTCTGACGAATCCCGAGGGTCGCATGAGCGAAGAGCAACAGAACGCATACCAGGTTCTGGCACGAAAATACCGCCCCGAGACCTTTGCCGACCTCGTCGGTCAGGACGCGATGGTGCGCACTCTGAAAAACGCGTTCGACGCGGATCGCATCGCGCAGGCCTTTGTCATGACGGGCATTCGCGGCACCGGCAAAACCACCACCGCCCGGATCATCGCCAAGGGCATGAACTGCATTGGTGCCGACGGCACGGGCGGACCGACGACGGAACCGTGCGGCGTGTGCGAGCATTGCACAGCGATCATGGAGGGGCGGCATGTAGACGTGCTCGAGATGGACGCCGCATCGAACACATCCGTGAACGATATCCGCGAGATCATCGATTCCGTGCACTACCGCGCCGCGTCGGCCCGCTACAAGATATACATCATCGACGAAGTGCACATGCTGTCCACAAGTGCCTTCAACGCGCTGTTGAAAACGCTCGAAGAGCCGCCCGCACACGTCAAATTCATCTTCGCGACGACCGAAATCCGCAAAGTGCCCGTCACCGTGCTCAGCCGGTGCCAGCGGTTTGATCTGCGCCGGATCGAGCCAGAGGTGATGATCGGCCTTTTGCGCAAGATCGCCACGGCGGAGAACGCGGACATTGCCGACGATGCGCTCGCCCTGATCACCCGTGCCGCCGAAGGGTCGGCGCGCGACGCAACCTCTTTGCTCGATCAGGCGATCTCGCACGGCGCCGGCGAAACAACTGCAGACCAGGTCCGGGCCATGCTGGGGCTTGCGGATCGTGGCCGCGTGCTCGACCTCTTTGACATGGTCCTGAAGGGTGACGCGTCAGGCGCGCTGACGGAACTGGGCGCACAATACGCCGACGGCGCTGACCCGATGGCCGTGATGCGCGATCTTGCGGAAATCACGCATTGGGTCTCTGTGGTCAAGATCACGCCGGAAGCCGCCGAAGACCCCACGATCTCGCCCGATGAACGCAGCCGTGGCCTGACCATGGCCGAGGCGCTGCCCATGCGCGTGCTGACCCGCATGTGGCAAATGCTGCTCAAGGCGCTGGACGAGGTGGCGGCAGCCCCCAACGCCATGATGGCCGCCGAAATGGCCATCATCCGCCTCACGCACGTGGCCGACCTGCCCAGCCCCGAAGAGCTGGTCAAGAAACTGCAGGGCACGCCCGTGCCGCCCCCCGCATCCGGCGGCAGCACGGCTGCGCCCGCCGCGCCGGGCGGCGCACAGGCGGTGGCGCAGGCACAGGCGCGCATGACCGGGAACCCGAATGCGGCAGGCCAGACCACGGCGCTGGCCAATGATCCCGCCCTCGCGCTGGCGCGCTATCCGACCTTTGACCATGTGGTCGAACTGATCCGCGCCAATCGTGATGGCAAGCTGCTCGCGGATGTGGAGACCGATTTGCGCCTCGCCCGCTACGAACCCGGCCGGATCGAGTTCGAACCCACGGAACGCGCGCCACGCGATCTGGCACAGCGTCTTGGCTCTGCCTTGCAGCGCTGGACGGGAAACCGCTGGGCGGTGTCGGTCGTGTCGGACGGTGGCGGCAAGACCATCGACGAAGTGCGCAACGCTGAACGCTACGCGATGGAGGCCGAGGCCAAGGCGCATCCGCTGGTGCAGGCGGTCCTTGCCAGCTTTCCAAAGGCCGAGATCAAGGCCATCAAAAGCCGCGCCGAGATCGAGGCCGAAATGGCTGTCGACGCGCTGCCCGAAGTGGACGATGAATGGGACCCGTTCGAGGAAGACTGATCGCAGGCTCATCGGTCCTTGCGTCCCTCTTCGCGGCGCCCGCATGGGCCGAGGTCTGCGACAAGGCCCGCCCGAACTGGGATGGCGCACCGGTCGGTGCTGTCGGCGAGGCGGTCAGCCTTTTTGTCTCTCCCGCCGGGTTGCTCCTGCTTGCCCTGTCACTCGTTGCCTTGCGGTTCCGGTTTCAATGGGTCGGGCTGGCGGCGGTGATCCTGTGGACCATTTTCATCACCGTGATCACCATGGCTGATCCCACCCAAATGCGCGTCGCCGCCATGGCGGAGGGCTGTGTCGGCCCACCCACCTTGTTCATCGCGCTGGCTGCTGCGATATGTGTTGCAATCGTGTTGTGGACCAAGCCACGCACCCAAAATGATCCACCACCGGAGGCTTAAGATGTTCAAAGGACTAGGCGGTCTCGGCGATATGGCCGGGATGATGAAAAAGGCCCAGGAAATGCAGACCAAGATGGCCGAAATGCAGGACGAGTTGGCCAATATCTCGGTCACCGGAGAAAGCGGCGCGGGCCTCGTCAAGGCGACCGCGACAGCCAAGGGTGAGTTGACCGCGCTCGACATCGACCCGTCGATTTTCAACGGTGACGACAAGGAAGTGGTCGAGGATCTGATCCTTGCCGCCATCAAGGACGCGCAGGCCAAGGCCGTCGAGCGCAGCCAGGAAGAGATGGGCAAGCTGACCGAGGGGCTGGGCCTGCCACCGGGGATGAAGCTGCCCTTCTGACGGTGGCGCAGCACTTTTGCAGCCGTCGGCCACCGCTTTCAGCCATATGCATTCCGGTTTCCGCGATGGCGCAGCGCTGAACGGCGACCGAAATCGGACCAAGCAGTGATGTGTTGTCCCCCGCCGGGCTCGAGTGGCAACGCGCCAAGGCAACAGGTGCGCCTGTCGGCATCGGAAATCACGGGCAGATCATCGCGCCAGACGGCGCGCATTTTCACTCGGGCGCGTGGCACAGAAATGACTGCGGAGGTTGATCCTGGCGCCAGAGAAGTGCGCGCTCTAGCCGTGGCAAGCTGGCGCGTACGAACCTGTCGGAATACAGGACAGTGTGGACGCGCCTTTGCTGGACGAACGCATTGCAGGGATTGGTGGGGTCCTCTGCGAGGAACCGGAACAACACAATGTCCTTATTGCCGCGGGGGCATGGCACCCAATGGGCCAACAGGCGTTTGTGTCGCCTTTGCAGAAGGTCGGATCTCAGCAGAGGCGGATCCCTCCGGCGCGGCAGGTTCAATCCCTGTGAGGCCCACCTCTCGGGTCTTGAGGTGACGGCGCAGCACAAACAGAAAAATCAGAAACGCCAGATAGATGGTGAACGTCAGGCTCAGCCGCACGACACCTTCACCAAATGTCAGCGCGCGCCCGCCCGACCCTGTATTCCTCTCCGTACCACGTTCGGAGCCGGTGGCATCTTCGCCCCGCGCCGCAGTTGCCGCGTCTGCCGAAACACAGGTTGTCTGGATGCCGTCGCGCACGCGGGTCACCGCACCGCGCAAATCCGGATCAACCTCGCGCCCGATCCCACGCGCGAGGGTCGTCGCTGCCTCAACAACGGCCCTGACAGCACGGGCGTCGCGCCAGGACAAATCCGCCGTCAGCCCCTCATTCCCGGCGCCTACAGCGATGTGTTCCATCGTTCTGGCCAACCGCGCGCGGTGATGATTGTTGATCTGGCCACCGTTGTTGAGCACCTCCAGCAAAATCGCGTTGGCGGTGCGCACGGGCGTCGGGTAGGCACAGGCCCACACCATCGCGGGCCACGCGGTCAGCACCCACACCATGACGACAAGTCTGCCCGGTTTAGCCATTCATATTTGCCCAAAGCAACCAATGGTGGGCACGCTAACGCGCGTTGGTTTACATACGGTGAAGCCGCGACGACGCTGCAATATCGACTTTGCCTTTGCCCAATCAGATGAATAGGTTGCGGGACCATGAGCAGTACGCGCGACATAGATGCCCTGATCGAAATGATGGCGAAACTGCCCGGGCTCGGGCCCCGTTCGGCCCGGCGCGCGGTGCTGCACCTGATCCGCAAGCGTGCATTGCAACTGCAACCGCTGGCGGATCTGATGCAGACCGTTGCCGTCACGGCCCGGGAATGCCTCAATTGCGGTAATGTCGGCACGGCAGATATCTGTGATCTCTGCAAGTCCGAGAAACGTGCCAATGGCGAGCTTTGCGTTGTCGAGGATGTCGCCGACCTCTGGGCGATGGAGCGTGCAGCCGTGTTCAAGGGGCGGTACCATGTGCTTGGCGGCACGCTGTCCGCCCTCGATGCCGTCGGCCCGGAAGAGTTGCGCATACCGCGGCTGATCGACCGAGTGGAAACCGAAGGCATCACCGAAGTCATCCTTGCCCTCAACGCCACAATCGACGGTCAGACCACGGCACACTACATCGCTGACCAGCTGGACGGTCGCGTAACGCTCACCTCGCTGGCCCAAGGTGTGCCGATCGGGGGAGAGTTGGACTATCTGGACGATGGCACAATCACGGCAGCCCTGCGCGCGCGCAAGGCGCTGTGATTCAAGTCATAGACGCAAGACTCCCCTTCAACCCTTGATTGAGGTACACTCCAGCCATTGTCCTGATCTCATTTTGGGGATTCTTTGTTTTGGAACTGTTGTTTGCCACTCTGCTTTTCGCAGTGATCATTTACGTTTCCGTTAGACTCTTTGGTGGCAGGCACCAAAATTCAGACCAGAAACACGCGCCACCGCCAAGCCAAAAGCGCACAGCACCCGTTGCCCGCAAGACGGGGGGGCAAGCCACTTCATCACCGTCGCACAAGTTGACTGCGCAACCAAAGGCAGAGATGCCAGTCATCGAAGGGCCCGCATTTGTCGTTGATGGTGACAGCATAGTAATCAAAAAGACCCAAATCCGCATTTTTGGTGTCGATGCGCCAGAGTTGAACCACCCCTACGGCAAAAAAGCAAAGTGGGCGATGGTCGCGTTGTGCAAAGGGCAGACAATTCGCGCCAAGGCGGTCGAAACAGATGATCACGGACGTACCGTTGCTATGTGCCACTTACCTGATGGGCGCGACCTGTCTGAAGAGATGGTCAAGCAAGGTTTGGCGTTGGATTGGCCAAAATACTCAAATGGGGACTATCGGAAGTTCGAACCTCCGGGCGCGCGCAAGAAGCTGTGGCTGGCGGATGCCCGTCAAAAGGGGCGCATGCATGTATGGGCACAGTTCGACGCACGACAGAAAGAGCGGGCCACTCAGGACAAATAGCTCTCGAAACCTGCAATGGCTGCGGCCAGACCCTCATCCGTCACGTCCTTGTGCAGAACAAGCCGCGTCGTGCCGGTGGCGCCGCTGAGTTGGACACCGTGCGATGCCATGTGCCGTTGCAAACCCTCGGTCACGCCGCCAAGTGGCGTGAAAAACACCATGTTTGTTGCCTGTTCGACAGAGCCGTAGGCGCGCAATGCATCGGCGAGTGTCGCAGCCCGCGCATGATCATCCGCGAGCCGTGTCACGTTGTGCGCGAGCGCATAAAGACCGGCCGCCGCCAGCACCCCTGCCTGCCGGGTACCGCCGCCCAGCATCTTGCGCCAGCGCCGCGCGCGGTCGATCAGGTCTGCCGGCCCCAGCAGGACAGAGCCGACAGGCGCACCCAACCCCTTGGACAAACAGATGGACACCGTGTCGAACATGTCTGCCAGTTCAGCTTCACGACAGTTCAGGGCGACCGCGGCATTGAAATACCGCGCGCCGTCAAGGTGCACCGACAGGTCGGCGGCGCGCCCCGCATCCACAGCATCTGCGATGCGCGCAAGCGGGATGGCCTTGCCGTTGTGCGTGTTCTCGAGGCTTAGAAGCCGTGTGATCGGGTGGTGCGAGTCGTCTTCCTTGACGGCGTCCGTCACGACCTGCGCGTCCAGCGCGCCGTCTCGGCCCGCGTCCCGCGCGTCAAAGGCAATGCCCCCCAGAACGGACGCGCCCAACGCCTCGTACTTGAAAACGTGGTAGGCGCGCGCGGTGATGATCTCCTCGCCACGGGCGCAGTGGCTCAACATCGCGCAAAAATTGCTCTGCGTCCCCGAGGTCACGAACAACCCGGCTTCCTTGCCCATCCGTTCAGACAGCTGCGCCTCGAGCCGGTTGACGGTGGGGTCGTCGCCATAGACGTCGTCGCCCACCTCGGCCTCGGCCATCGCGGCGCGCATACCTGCATCCGGGCGCGTGACCGTGTCACTGCGCAGATCGCAGATCACACGGGCGGAGACCGCTGTCGGCTTGGCGTACTGGTTCATGGAAATCCCCATGGTCAACGAAAAACGGGCGCGCCTGAACCTAAGCACGCCCGTCTGGGAATGGGAAGGTGAGCCCGATCAGGGCTGTTCGTCCTCGTCCCCGCCCTTGGGCAGGTTAAAGAAGCTGTCTGCGTCAACCAGTGTCGATTCGTCTTCCTTGTCATCATCGGTATCATCCGCCAGCGAGAACGTCTCGAGCCCTTCGATCGCGGTCGGGATCTTGGGTTCTTCCGGCATGTCGAGGCTTTGCTCGGTGCTCACCAGTTTGCGGCGCTCGTCATCGCTCATCACTTCGCCAGCGGCGGCCTTCTTGGCGGCGGCTTTCTGCACGGCAGCGTCCAGTTCCGATTGCTTGGTCAAACCCAACGCGACGGGGTCCACCGGCTGGATATTCGAGATGTTCCAGTGCGTGCGATCACGGATCGACTGGATTGTCGGCTTGGTCGTGCCCACCAGCTTGGAGATCTGGCCATCTGTCAATTCCGGGTGGAATTTCACCAGCCAGTAGATCGCCGCCGGACGGTCCTGACGCTTGGACAGGGGCGTGTAGCGTGGTCCGCGTCGTTTTTCCTCGCCTTGCGCTGCGGCGTTGAATTTCAGTTGCAGCTTGTGCAGCGGGTCTTTTTCCGCGGCATCAATCTCTTCCTGCGTGAGCTGGTTGTTGGCAATCGGGTCAAAGCCCTTGACGCCTGTGGCGACATCACCGTCGGCGATGCCCTGCACCTCAAGCTCGTGCAGATCGACAAAGTCGGCGATCTGCTTGAAGCTGATCGTGGTGTTGTCCACCAGCCAGACGGCGGTGGCCTTGGCCATCAGCGGTTTTGCCATGTGATGCTCCTTTGCGCATATCTGTCCCGTCGCCTGAATGGCGTCCCTGGCGGGGCCGGGGTGGGTTTCCGTTGTCGGGGAACTTCGCATGGATATAGTGGGCCGGAACGGAAAAGGAAAGCCCAATGCGCGCCCTCTTGTTTTGGTTGATACTTGCGATCCCTGCCATGGCCCAGGATCGCGCGGGCACCTTTGACTACTATGTCCTCAGCCTGAGTTGGTCGCCCAACTGGTGCGCCTACGAAGGGGACGCGCGGGGCTCTGACCAGTGTGATGCACGCCACGACTTTGGCTGGATCCTGCACGGCCTCTGGCCGCAATACCATCGCGGCTACCCCGAATACTGCAACACGTCCGAGCGGCCGCCCAGCCGCGCCATGACCCGCGACATGGCCGACATCATGGGGACGTCGGGATTGGCCTGGTACCAGTGGAAGAAACACGGGGTTTGCACGGGTTTGTCGGCATCAGCCTACTATCAGCTGTCACGCGAAGCGTATGACCGCGTCAACCGTCCGCAGGTGTTTCGGAAACTGGACAAAGCGGTGCGCCTGCCTGCCGCAGTGGTCGAAGAGGCTTTCCTGAAAGCCAACCCGGACATGGAACCGGACGGCGTGACCGTCACTTGCCGGGCGGGCCATATCCAGGAAACGCGCATCTGCCTGAGCCGCGATCTCGATCCGGTCCCTTGCGGTCAGGATGTGGTCCGCGACTGCACCGCGAGGGACGCGCTGTTCACGCCCGTCCGGTGATGGAGAACGCGGCGCCTCAACGCGCAATGGCGCAGACACCATAGCAGAGGCGGCCCAACCTTGATCAGGGCTGAACAGGGTTATCCGTGCCGCGCGAGTTTGCGACGCAGCCCAAGCAGCGTCGCGCGGTTGAGCGTCCGCACGAAACAGGCGATGGCGTTGTGGCGCGCCGCCGTCTGGGGCGCCAAACCGCGGGACATGAGCGTCATTTGCGAAACGTAATACTCAACCCGCGCAACCGTGTTGACCAGATTGATAAACCAGTTTTGCGCATTCACACCGAACCGCCCGCGCCCGATGACGAGGCCGTCCTCCTTGATCCCGATACGCTCGAGCGTGCCGTTCAGAATACCGGCGACGGCATCTGGCTGGACACATAGCGGGCGCGCGAGGCCGATCATGTCGATCCCGTCCTCGGCGATCGCCCGGTGCATTGCCGCCGCGCTGCGAAACCCGCCTGTCACCATGAGCGGCACGGACACGGCCTTGCGGATTTCGCGCGCGTATTCGAGGAAATACGCCTCGCGTCTGACTGTGCTTTCGCGCTGCGTTTCCTCGGTTCCGTTCACGAAACTCATCTGCTCGTAGGTACCGCCGGAGAGTTCGATCAGATCAATACCATCCTGCTCAAGCCACTGGGCGACCTGGCAACTGTCCTCAATCGTGAACCCGCCTTTCTGAAAATCTGCCGAATTCAGCTTTATGGCGACGGGGAAGTCGGGCCCCACAGCCGCCCGCACGGCCTCATAAACCCTGCGCAGGAACAGGGCCCGGTTCACAAGCGATCCGCCCCACGCGTCCGTGCGCCTGTTCGTGATCGGCGAAAGAAACTGGCTGATGAGATAGCCATGCGCGCCGTGGATCTGCACACCGTCAAATCCGGCCTTTTTCGCGATGTCCGCGGTCCGCGCATAGCGCTGAATTGCGTCTGCAATATCTTCGGGCGTCATCGCCTTGGGCTTCCCAAAAAGGCCAAGGATACGCAGCTTTTCTGCCGAGGGAGAGAGCGGGCGCATATTGACGACGATCTGGCATTGGCGCCCCGGATGGCTGATTTGCATCCAGACCTGGCTGCCACCCGATTTGGCCGCTGCCGCCCAGTCGCTGAGCGCAGCCAAATCCCGTTCATCCTCGACAACGACGTTTCCCGGCCGTTCCAGATAGCGTCTGTCGACCATGACATTCCCGGTCATCTGCAGTGCCATGCCACCTGCCGACCAGCGCGCATATAGCGTGTGGTGACCGATGTGCGGCGCATCACGAGGACCGGCCAGCGCTTCGGTCATCGCGCTGCGTGCAAATCGGTTTTTCAGACGAACGCCACACGGGAGTTCAAGGTCGTCCGAATAGACTGGGTGCGCCAAATCTCGCCCTATCAATTGCCCGAATAGGGTCTTCTCCAATCCGTCCAATGTGGGTCATGGCGCCCTAAGAGGACAAGCGTTTTCATCTGCTTCAGAGGCCGATCAATCCGGATCGATCAACGTGAAACGAACCACGTAGACGCCACCGGGCACGACGTTTTCAAGCGACGCGGGCAAGGCGTCGGTGGTAAAGGTGAATTTCCCTTCGGCGCCGACTTTGGCATCCGGTGACACCGCAAGATCAAAAACCAGGATCGAGTGGGTTCCGGCGATCCGGTTTGGCGAATAGACCATCGTGCGTCCGCGATATTCGACAAGGGCGCTCGCATCTGCATCGAAGGTCCACACGGCCGGGTTGCCCGGCAACTGGACTTGCAGCGGATAGCCGCGCCGGATGAGTTGCACGCGCCCCTCCGCGTCGGGCCGGTTTTCGACGTTATGCTGTTGCGTGAAGATGTAGGGGAGCTTGGCATTGCCATCGTGATCCCAGGATGGCGCCGGTGTCTCGGCCATGGAGGGTGTCGCCAAAACAGCAAATCCCAAGGCGGCAGCGTGTCTGATCAAGTGTCTCATGTCCTGCACGGCCCTGTCCCTGCTGGTTCCGGCGTATCCGGGATGGGTGGCGGGTTATCCATGTCGGTCCCGGGCGGGAAAATGTACAGGTTCGCCATCATCCCGTTATCTTCATGTGGCAGGATATGGCAGTGATAGACGGTTTTGCCGTCCACATCGGGTCGGAAATACATCCGCACCGTCAACTGCCCCTTGGATGGCAGCGCAATCACATCCCACCATGTGTCGTCATGTGTCCGCTGCCCGTTGATGTCGACAACCTGAAACGGGTTCACGTGAATGTGGAACGGGTGCTGAAACACGTCTTCGTTGACGAGCGTCCATTCCTCGACCGTACCTGCCAGCACTTTCTGATCGATCCGGTTCAGGTCAAAAACCTTGCCATCGAGGTAAAACTGCACGGGCGGGCGCATGCCGTCGGCATGATCGTTGCTGTCAACGTATTCGCCCTTTTTCTCATTGCCCGAAATCTCACCCTTGAAGCGGATCGTACGGCGGTTTGCGACGGGCAGGTCCGGCATCCGGGGTGGCTCGACTGTCTAGCCCCCAGTTTCAGTACCAATGATTTGAGTTTTCTCTAATAGGGTTT
>CAZRUV010000052.1:0-22622 GCA_964603315.1 uncultured Rhodobacterales bacterium | reverse complement strand
ATCCAAACCCGCAAACTCTCGTTATGAATGAGGGAGCCTTGGGGGGCAGGTCACGGTGACAAAGGCAAACGGGACGCCCAGTTCCAGCAGACGTTTGGCAACTTCGAGGGATGTTTCGTCCCCCGACAGGCTCACGTCAAGAACGGCAAAGTCGGGGCGTTCTGCATCAATCGCCTGCATCGCTTCGGTCGCATTCATGACCGTCTGCACAGATGTCAGACCGACCTCATTCATGATCCGCATCGTATCCATCGAAATGACGAAACTGTCCTCGACGAGGAGGCACCGGAGGCGGGATCGGGTCTGCTGCGTTTGTTCTTGCGGCCTCTCGCTCGGCGGGCGGATGTTTTCCGCTTGTAGCCTCTGCGCGCCGGGCACGATGCGCACGCCACTCAGGACGTCCTGGGGAATGGTCATTTCCACCACGATGCCGGATTCCCGGTAATCGACGTCGATCGTCCCGCGCAACTCGTTGGGTACGGCGTTCTGCAGCAGGCTGGAGCCGAAGCCCTCCCGCTTGGGCGCCGTGACAGGCGGGCCGCCGCGTTCCCGCCACTGAATTTTCAGGCCAGTGCCCACCGGGGACAAATCGATTGCAACCCGACCTGTCGCGTTTGACAGGGCACCGTATTTTGCGGCGTTGGTCATCAGCTCGTGCACCACGAGCGCAAAGATCGGCGCCACGTCCGGCCGCAAGCCGGCATCCGGCCCCAGAACCTCCACCCGATCATGGGGTTCGGCCTCAAGGCTGAGGATCGTGCATATGCTGACATAGGAATCCGGTCGTTCCACCGCGAGGCTGTGCGCATTGGCGACAGCTTCTATCCGCGCCTCGAGGGTCTCAACAAAGTCATCAATCGTTTCCGCGGTCGCCCGTGACTGCCGCGACAGCGACCGGATCAACGTCAATATGTTGCGCACCCTGTGGTTCAGTTCATTGATCAGCATCTTTTGCTGACGCGTTGTCTTCTGGATCAGCGCACTGCGTTCGGAATTGACGAGAATGGACCAGACTTCGCTGGCGATCTGATGCTCTTCCGCGATCCAGGGTCTCGATGTACCGCGCACCGTTTCCTTGTATTCCGCGAACGACGCGCGCGCGGGCGGAGCCGTGCGCTTGCACCATGTCCCTCAATGGTTTTTTCAGGCGCGCCAGCCCAGACGGTTTCCCGTTCCCGGTCACGCCGGAAAAAGGCGATAAAGCTGTCGTTTGCCATGGGCGTGATGTGCACGCCGGGGATGTCTGGCCCGACACAGCCCGCGAGGTCGGGCTGCTCGGCTGCCAGGGCGGCAGAATGAAAGACGTCTGTCCTGTTTTCTCCGAATGCCATCAGTTCACCAATCCTGTCGTCCTGCGGAACGAGGCCATGTGATTGGACAGTCCCCTGCATCGACAGCACCGCACCGTCGGCCCGCATGGCATCGCACAGTCGCCGCAACAGATGTTCATTGAACCGAACCTGCACCTCATCCCGAGCGGCCGTTTCGGTCAGTTCCTTGCGCAACTGATCGGCCTCGCGCAGGCGGGTCAATCGTTCTCGCTGCAGGATTCCATCGAGTTTGAGGCCGAAGAACCGGATGAAACTGCGGCACACCTCGCGGACGGTCTGGTTGGGCACGCGTGGCACCGACTGATGCAGGGCGATCATGCCCCACAACTTGCCGTCGACGACGATGTTCAGGGTCAGGCTGCCAAACGTGTTCATGTTCGCCAGGTATTCCAGATGGACGGGCGACACGCCGCGCAGATGCGAAAACGTCATATCCAGCGCAGGCAAGTCGCTGTTTGCCGCCAGAACGGGGACCTCTTCGGCTTTGACATCGCAGATGCACCGGATTTGCGTGCGCGCCATGATCTCGCGGGCTTGCTGCGGAATGTCCCAGGCCGGAAAGTTCAGGCCAAGGTAGGGTTCCATCCTTGCGTTGACCGCTTCAGCCCGCACGGTTCCGTTTCCGTTTGCATCGAATTCGTAAACCATGATCCGGTCGTAGCCGGTGAGCACACGCAACAGGCTCACGCTTTTTTCAAACAGGTCGGAACGGCGTTCGGCGGCCTGCAACTGTGATGTCAGCAAGGCAATCTGGCGGATTGCATCGTCACTGAAATCGCTCTTGTCATCGGTTGGTTCAAACTCGATGACCGTGGCGTGCCCGGCCGCCGACGCGCTTGCAAAGACGGACCTGCCGTTCAGCATGATTGCGCCCGGCACACGGGTGTCCTGTTTCAGGTATTCCGGCAAGAGCAGGTTCACGAGGTCATGCCGTATGCCCTTGGAGAATGTGTCGTACACGGATTGCCCCAGAGCCGTTTCAACCGGGACGCCGATCGTCTCTTCGAGGTTGGCGCTCGCATGCGTGATCACCAGCGTTTCATTGTCGATCGCGATGATCGCGCCGTGCGGCTGTATGCGTCCCGGAATATGAACAGGTTCTGATGCGCATTGCGCAAGCGCGGCTTCGATACGCGCAGCATGTCCGTCATTCATACCGATACCCTCAGTGTGCCCCGGTTAGACTTGCAATCCACAGGACAAAGGCTTGCCGCACTGTGTTAATCACACGTTAAGGTAGAGTTCTGCCCTTGCCTAGATGTCCGTGTGGGAAATTTTGCTGCGCTTTTTCAAGGTCCACATGTGGGCTGTTCCGGGCTCGGTTGACCCTGTCGAGCATTGGACAAACCGGCTCACACCAGCGTGCGCTGCACCGCCCGTTCCAGTCTGTCGACGATCCTTGCAACATCCCCGTCCGCAAGGACAAAGGGCGGCGCGAGCAAGACGTGGTCGCCAAATTTCCCATCGACCGTGCCCCCCATCGGATAGCAGATCAGCCCTTCGTCAAAGGCGGCGGCCTTGAGGCGCGCGTGGACCTTGCGCGCCGGATCAAAGGGGTCCTTTGTCTCGCGTGATTGGACCAGCTCGATCGCGCGGAACAGACCCACACCGCGAATGTCGCCCACATGCGGATGCTGGCCAAACCGCTCGGTCAGCGCGTCGTGCAGCGCATCGCCCAACGGTGTCACGCGCGCCAGCACCTGATCGTCCAGCAGACGCTCCAACACGGCCAGCGCGGCGGCGCACGCCACGGGATGGCCCAGATAGGTGTGCCCGTGCTGAAAGAACCCCGAGCCATCGCGGATCGTGTCGTGGATGGTTGCAGTGCACAACATCGCCCCGATGGGCTGGTACCCCGCGCCCAGACCCTTGGCGATGGCGCAAATGTCCGGCGCCACGCCGTATTGCTCTGACGCAAACAGCGTGCCCGTACGACCCATGCCGCACATGACCTCGTCAAAGATCAGCAGAATGCCGTGCCTGTCGCACAGCTGGCGCACGCGCCGGAAATAATCCCCCACAGGCGGCACCGCACCTAGCGTCGCACCCACCACCGGTTCCGCAACGATGGCCATGACGCGCTCTGGCCCGTGGGCCGCAACCTCCGCCTCCAGTTCGTCCATCAGGCGATCCACGTATTGCGCATCTGTCTCGCCGTCATTCTGCCCGCGATAGGCGTAACACGGCGACACGTGGCTGACCTCCATCAGCAGCGGCGCAAAAGGCGCACGGCGCGCGGCGTTGCCGCCGGTGGCCAAGGCGCCCAGCGTGTTTCCGTGATAGCTTTGCCGCCGCGCGATGACCCGGTGCCGTTCAGGCTGGCCGATCTCGATACAATACTGCCGCGCGAGCTTCAGCGCCGATTCCATCGCCTCCGATCCGCCCGACACGAAATAGACCCGGTCGAGGCCATCGGGCGCAACCGACACCAGCCTGTCCGCCAGACGTTCCGCCGGTTCGGACGTGAAATAGCCCGTATGCGCAAACGCGACCTGGTCCAACTGTGCCTTGATCGCGGACGTGACATGCGGGTCACCGTGGCCCAGGCAGGACACCGCCGCGTCACCGCAATTCAGAAAGGCCTTGCCCGCATCATCATAAAGGTACGCGCCGTTCCCGTGCGAGACCATCGGTGGCGGTGATTTGGAATTGCGTGGATAGACGTGGCTCATCGCGCAACGCTCCGATTGTGTGCGGACAAAGGATGTCGCGAAACGTGCACGCTGAAAAGCCCAAAGCGCGCGCGGGTCGCCGTTGCGTCAACATTCGCTGCGCGCAGAGGTTGACGCGCCCGCCGTATTCCGCAGGGTAGGGGAACCAAGCCACGCGTCGGGAGCATGCCCGACGCCAGGAAGCGAAACAAAGAGGGAGAAAACAATCATGTTTGCGAAACTGAAGATTGGTGCAGCCGTCATGGCCGGCGCGCTGATGACAGCGCCGGTTGCAATGGCGCAGGAATTCATCTCCATCGGAACCGGCGGCGTGACCGGCGTCTACTACCCGACGGGCGGTGCCATCTGCCGTCTGGTGAACAAGTCCCGCAAAGAGCACGGGATCCGCTGCGCCGTCGAATCGACCGGCGGGTCGGTCTACAACATCAACACCATCAAGGGTGGTGAGCTTGAATTCGGCGTGGCCCAGTCCGACTGGCAGTATCACGCATATAACGGCACCTCGAAATTCGAAGGGGACGCTGCATTCCCCGGTATTCGTGCCGTGATGTCCGTGCACCCCGAGCCGTTCACCCTGATCGTGCGTGGCGATAGCGGCATTTCCGGGTTCGAAGATCTCAAGGGCAAGCGCGTCAATGTCGGCAACCCCGGTTCCGGTCAGCGCGCGACGATGGAAGTGGTCATGGATGCCTTTGGTATCGGCATGGATGATCTGGCGCTGGCGACCGAGTACAAGGGTTCCGAGATGGCCAAGCAGCTGTGCGACGGCAACATCGACGCCATGATCTACACCATCGGTCACCCGGCGGCGGCGATCAAGGAAGCCACCACAACCTGCGACGCGAAACTGGTGTCGGTCACAGGTGAGCCGATCGACAAACTGGTCGCCGACAACCCCTTCTACCGCGTCGCGACCATTCCGGGCGGCATGTACAAGGGCACCGACGGTGACACGACAACCTTCGGCGTGGGCGCGACCTTCGTGACCTCGGCGGATGTGTCCGAAGACGTGGTTTACGTCGTGGCCAAGTCGGTGATGGAAAACATCGACGACTTCCGCGGCCTGCACCCCGCCTTTGCCAATCTTGATCCAGCCGAAATGGTCAAGGACGGCCTCAGCGCGCCCCTGCACCCCGGTGCAGAGAAAGCCTACAAAGAACTGGGTTTGCTGAACTAACTTGAGCCCAAATCTTATGGAAAAGCGCCGGAACTTCCGGCGCTTTTTTCGTTTTGGTCGATGGTTTGGATCAGGGTGTGTTCACCGCTGACACAATATGTTCGATCAACAGCGCCCGTGCAGCTTGGGCATCTCCCTGGCGCATTGCGTCGGCTATGGCGAAGTGTTCTGCGATGGCAACTGCCAAGGGTCGCGCGTTCTGCGCCACGTTGATCGCCGTGCGCGAGCGCACGTCCAGCTTGTCCCAAACATCCATTAGCACCATGTTTCTGCTGGCCGCGACAATCGTGCGATGGAACTGCTGATTGAGTGCGACAAAGGCCGCGCGGTCGTCCTGCGAATTGGACATCTCAGCGCAAATCTCGTGCAACGTCGCGGCAATGTCCGGGCAACGTGTCGTGGCCACCTCGGCAGCCAACCCTTCAAGGGCGGCACGCACGACGTAAATGTCGCGCAATTCGTCCGTGCTGATTTTGCGCACCAACGCGCCCCGATTGCGCCGCATCTCAACCAGCCCAAGGGCCTCCAGTGCGCGAAGCGCCTCCCGTACGGGCGCCTGACTTGTCTGCATGTCTTCGGCGATCTTCATCTCCACCAACCGCTCGCCCGGTTTGCGCGCACCTGTGGTGATGTCGTCGATCAAGGCGTCCTTGATCTGATCAGACAAAGAGCGTGTTTCGATGCTTGTCGTCATGCCGCCACAGTTCAGAAAAACGCGTCAAATAGCAACTTGAGCCCCGCAAAGATCAGGAGCGTGTTCACGGCGATTCCGAACGTCTTTTTCGAAAGTACCCGTGCCAGATACACGCCACCGAAGGCTGATGCGATAGCCACGGGCGCCAGAACGACCGCCCACATCAATGCGGATTTGTCCAGGGCACCAATCGTCAAAAAGGGGCCAATTTTGAGTATATTCACGCCCGCCATGAACCCCGCGGATGTCGCGACAAAAATCTGTGGCGTGTAGCCCTTGGACAAAAAGTAGATGTGGATCGGCGGGCCACCCGCATGCGCCAGCGTGCTGGTCAAGCCTGACAGACCGCCAAACACCGATCCTACCCATCGAGGCCAATGTGACACATCGGGATTCCGCCCTGTCAGTGCCATGACCGCGAAGAGAATGGCGAGAACTCCTATGCTTCCCGCGATAAACGCGGGCGACATCCAGTCGAGCAGTGCCGCCCCCAACAGAACACCCAAGATTGCGCCGGGTAGAGCAAAGAGGATCGCGTGCACGTCCATTTCTTTGCGATGCGCGGCGACACTCAGCAAATCCGTTGTCAGCAATAGCGGCAGCAAGACCCCCAATGCCGTTGCGGGTGGCAAGCCCAAGGACATCACCGGTAGCGCAACTGCCGTGCCGACACCACCGAAACCTGTTTTGGATACGCCGAGAATGACGACGGCGAGTACAATCCAGATGATTGCGAGCGATTCCATAATTATCGATTATCGATAAAATACGCAGATGTCCATCCCGCAATCATGCAACTGACAGACATGGGTGAATTTCCGAAGAAAACTGGCCCTTTGGCCGATGCACACTGCGCAAGCCTCGCAAAGGTTAACTTTTAACTTGCCAGCCACACGCATCGCGCGCAGCCTTGGAGCAAAATCAAGACAATGCCGAGGGACAGATGACCGATCAAACAACCAGCGCCGACGATCTTGTCGCCGAGGCAGATACCGGTGCGCGTAACCCGTCTGCCGCGTGGCAGGCCAATCTGATCATCGGCACCTGCATCGTCTGGTCGCTGTTCCAGCTCTATATCGCCTCCAAGGTGCCGGGCGTCATCGCTCAGGCCACGGGTATGAACATCTTTGCCAACATCGTGGCGCAGGCCCGGTTTGTGCACCTCGCCTTTGCCATCATGTTGGCAACGCTGGCTTTTCCGCTGTTCAAGTCATCGCCCAAGGACCGCATACCGATATATGACTGGGCGCTGATCGTGCTGGGCGTTGCGTCCTGTCTCTACCTTGTGGTTTTTCGGTTCCAGATCGCGGATCGCCCGGGTCTCTGGAGCACATCGGACATCGTGATGTCCTCGATCGGCATGATCGTCCTGCTGGTTGCCGTGTACCGGTCCCTCGGGTTGCCGCTGGTGATCATCGCCACCAGTTTCATCGCCTTCGCCTTTTTTGGCGGCTATTCGGAATGGGCGCGAGAGATCACGAACTATGGCGGCGCGTCGCTGTCCAAGGCGCTTGGCCATTACTGGATGCAGACCGAAGGCGTGTTCGGTGTTGCCCTTGGCGTCTCGACCTCCATGATCTTCCTCTTCGTCCTGTTCGGCGCGCTCCTTGACCGCGCCGGTGGCGGGTCGTGGTTCATCAAGGTGGCCATCGCCATGCTGGGGGCCCTGCGCGGCGGTCCGGCCAAGGCGTCCGTCCTGTCATCCATGCTCACCGGTATGATTTCGGGGTCGTCGATCTCGAACACGGTGACCACGGGCACGTTCACCATCCCGCTGATGAAGCGCATCGGCTTTCCTGCGGAAAAGGCGGGCGCGGTCGAGGTGGCAAGCTCCACCAACGGACAGCTGACCCCGCCCGTGATGGGGGCTGCGGCCTTCCTCATGGTCGAGTATGTGAACATCCCGTATATCGACGTGGTCAAACACGCCTTCCTCCCGGCTGTGATCAGCTACATTGCGCTCCTTTACATCGTGCACCTCGAAGCGCTCAAAATGCAGATGCAGGGCCTCAAGAAGGCTGGCCGCCATATCGGGCCGGTGCTGATCCTGATCCTGTTCCTGTCCGGCTTCATCTTCCTTGGGGCGGCCACGTTCCTGATGATCGGGCTGCGCGCCGTGCTCGACGGCTTCATGACCGAAAGCGTCTATGGCGCGGTCGTCGTCGTGGCCCTTCTGTACCTCGTGCTCGTCTATTTCGCGTCGCGTTATCCGGACGTGGCGATGGATGATCCCGACGGCCCGCTGGAAGCGCCGCGCCTCACGCCGACACTGCTGGGCGGTGCATATTTCTCGCTGCCGATCTTTATCCTTGTCTGGAACCTGATGGTGCGGACCGACAGCCTCGACCGGTTGTCGCCATCGCTGTCCGCGTTCTGGGCCACGATCTTCATGATCGTCGTGGCCCTCACCCATCGCCCGCTCAAGGCGATGTTCCGGGGCGAAGGATTTGGCGGCGCGACCGCACAGGGCTGGCGTGACTTCATCGAAGGGTTGATCCTTGGGGCGCGCAACATGATCGGCATTGGCGTGGCCACCGGTGCGGCTGGCATCATCGTGGGCACAATCAGCCTGACAGGCGCGCACCAGGTCATCGGCCAGGTGGTCGAACTGGTCGCAGGCGGAAACATCTGGATCCTGCTGATCCTTGTGGCCGTCATGTCGCTGATCCTGGGCATGGGTCTGCCGACCACGGCCAACTACATCGTGGTGTCCTCGCTCATGGCGCCGGTGATCCTGAGCGTGGGCGCGCAGGCGGGCTATATCTTCCCGCTGATTGCCGTGCACCTCTTTGTCTTCTACTTCGGGATCCTTGCGGACGATACGCCGCCCGTGGGCCTCGCCGCCTATGCGGCGGCGGCCATCTCGCGCGGCGACCCGATCAAGACAGGTGTGCAGGGCTTTGCCTACGATATCCGGACGGCCCTTCTGCCGTTCCTCTTCATCTTCAACACGGATCTGCTGCTGATCGATGTCGGATTTGCCAAGGCGATCCTCGTCTTCTTCATCTCCCTTATCGCGATGCTTTTGTTCGCGGCGGCGACGCAGGGGTACTTCATCGCCAAGAGCAAGGTTTGGGAGACCGTGGCGCTTCTGGTGATCGCCTTCATGCTCTTCCGACCGGACTTCCTGCTGGATCAGGTGAGCGAGAAGTATCAGACGGCCACAGGCCCCGCCGTGATGGAGCTTATGGAGGCGACGCCCGAAGGCAAGGACATCCGCATCACGGTTGAAGGCCCCGACTTTGACAATGCGCGGGTGCGACCCGTGACCATCGTGCTGCCATCGGCAGGGGCTGGCACGCTGGATGCCGAGGGGCTGCTGGTCATCGAGGAAGACGGGCTGCTCAAGCTCGATGAACCCTTTGGGGGCAGCGAAGCCATCGAACCCATCAGCGGGCAGGAGTTCGACTATTACCTCGACGATCCCGTGGTGATCGCCAAGGTCGAGGTCGAAAACGATCGGATGCCGAAAGAGCTTTTCTTCATCCCTGCGCTCTTGCTGCTGGCCGGGCTTGTCCTGATCCAGCGCCGCCGCGCCACGCAACCCGCGTTCTGAGGAGGCCGCCATGTTCAAATCCCTGCTGCTTGCCGTTGATGTGAACGCGCCGGACGGGGCGACCCGCAGCGCCGAGGCCGCGATCTCCATGGCCCGCGCCAACGGAGCGACATTGCACATTCTCAATGTCGTACCGGATACCGGCATGGCCATTGTCGGCGCGTCGATGACCCAGGACAGCATGCAAGGCGCGCGGGATGCAGCCACGGCTGAGCTTGAGGCGTGGGCCAAGGCAACCGTTCCGCCAGAGGTGCCTTGTGTCGTCCATGTCGCCGAGGGCACGGTTTACGATCAGATCATTCGAACGGCGAAAGCACTGGAGATCGATGCGATTGTCGTTGGCGCGCATCGCCCCGAACTCAAGGACTACCTGATCGGTCCCAACGCTGCCCGTGTCGCACGTCATGCGGACCAGTCGGTGTTTGTCGTCCGTTAGGTCTGTTCAGCACGCTGGCGGTTCGTTCGGTGTGACATACGACCGTTGGGCCGAGGCGGTGATCGTCCGCCGCTCTTGCGACCCGCACACCACATCCGGCGTTGACCCGTTCCCGACCCGTTGCGCCCCGGCACCGATCCCGATACGCCCAACCGCATGAGACCGATCCGCCTCATTTCCGGCTTTTTGACTGTCGGGTTCTGGACCCTCGCGAGCCGGGTCCTGGGCTTTGTGCGCGAGGTCATGCTGCTGGCACTGATCGGGCCGGGGCCGCTGATGGACGCCTTTGTCGCCGCTTTCCGACTGCCCAACATGTTCCGCCGTTTCTTCGCCGAAGGCGCGTTCAACGCGGCCTTTGTGCCGATGTTCTCCGCCCGGCTGGAAGGCGAGGGCGACGCGAAGCGCTTTGCCACCGACGCGCTCAACGCGCTCGCGGTGCTGACGCTGGCGCTCACCGGACTGGCAATGGTGTTCATGCCTGCGCTTGTGTGGGCGACGGCAGGTGGCTTTGACGGTGAACGCTTTGATCTCACGGTCGGGTTCGGGCGCATCGTCTTTCCGTATATCTTTTTCATGTCGCTCTCGGCGCTCTTTTCCGGGGTGCTGAACGCCACGGGCCGGTTCGCCGCCGCAGCGGCCGCGCCGGTTCTCCTGAATGTCTTTGTCATCGCGGCGATGACGTTGGCCTGGGCCACCGGGGGCACTGTCATAACGTGGCTGATCTGGGTGATCCCGGTTGCCGGTGTTGCGCAGCTTGCGCTCACATGGGGGGCGGCGGCACGGGCCGGGTTCGGGCTCACGCTGCGCCTGCCAAGGTGGACGCCCGAAATGGGGCAGCTGCTGCGGACGGCAATCCCGGCCGCACTCGCGACCGGCGTCATGCAGATCAACCTTGTGGTGGGGCAACTGGTGGCCAGCCAGTATGACAGCGCGGTCAGCTGGCTCTTTGCCGCGGATCGTCTGTATCAATTGCCCCTTGGTGTGGTCGGCATTGCTGTCGGGATCGTGCTGCTGCCCGACCTCACGCGCCGATTGACAGCGGGCGACGTGGCGGGGGCGCAGGGTGCCTATTCCCGCGCGGCCGAGTTTTCCATGGCGCTCACCCTGCCAGCGGCAGTGGCGTTGATGGTGATCCCGTTGCCGCTGGTGTCGGTCCTGTTCGAACGCGGGGCAACCGGGTCGGACGACGCCGCTGCCATTGCTGTTGCCGTGGCGATCTATGGCCTCGGTCTGCCCGCCTTTGTCCTGCAAAAGGTGGTGCAGCCGCAGTATTTCGCCCGGGGCGACACACGCCGCCCGTTCCACTATGCGCTGGTGGCCATGGTGGTGAACGCGGGTGTCGCCATCGGATTGTCACCCGTGATCGGCTGGATGGCACCGGCGGTCGCGACGACAACGGCAGGCTGGGCAATGCTCGGGCTGCTCTATTGGGGGTTGCGCGGTATGGGCGATGTGGTGCGGGTCGATGACCGCTACCGCCGTCGGTTGCCGCGGATCGCGCTGGCCGCGGCTCTCATGGGCGCGGTGCTCTGGTGGGTCGCGGTTATGCTTCAACCGGCTCTGGGCACGGACTACGTGCGGTATGGTGCGCTTCTGGGTCTGATCGTGTTGGGGGCGGTGACGTATTTCGGGGCGGCACATGCCCTTGGTGGATTGCCGCTGTCCGACCTGAAACGATCTGTGAGGCGCTGACTAGCGCCGCCGCACCGCCGCAAGCAAACGCTGCATGCCCCCCGGCACGACAATCACGGCGAGCCCGAACCCGGCGATAACCGCAGCAAGCTCGGCGACCCAGCGATAGCTTGGCGACTGCCCGGCAATGCCCGAGAGCGCGGCAAAGATCAGTTGCAGCGCCATAAGCACGCCAATCAGCATGAACGCCTGCCCCTGAGGTCCCCCCGCAGCCACCTGCCGCTGCCAGTAGAGAAAGGTAAAGGTTCCGATCAGGCCATAGGCACCGGGATAGGCCCCGGCCAGCCAGCTTTGCGCGGTGAAGAGGCCCATGACCAGCGCGCCAATCACGCTGCACAGCATGAACAGCAACCAGACGGCCCATCCGCCAAGGGCCTCACCCACAAGCTTGCCCATGGCCAGCACGATGACGCCACCGATCAGGGTCGAGGTGAAGGAACCGCTCACAAACGGATAAGTCACAAAGCGCAGCAAGTGCTCCCACAGGATCACGCCGTTCCCCACCATGAAGTCGAAGGCCTGACCGGAAAAGGCATATGTGTTCAACGCCTCCAACCGCCAGCCAATCGCCTGCGGTCCACCGATGAGGCCCGCCTCCGCCAGCGAAAAGACCAGTTCGGGCAGGGCAATGGCCGCAAACAAGAGCCACACTTGCGGTGGCAATGCGTTGAACGGGCTGGGATCGGGGTTGTCGCTCATGGCGCGCCTGCTTGACGGGTTTGGCGAGCATCGGTACTGCACCCGGGCGCATTTGCCCAGAGGGATCCGCCGATGTCCGACACAACTTTTACCCCCCGCGTCTTCTCCGGCATCCAGCCGTCCGGCGGGCTGACGCTGGGCAACTATCTGGGCGCGATCAAGCGGTTCGTCGATATGCAGAACGCCGGCGACTTTGAAACCGTCTATTGCATGGTCGATCTGCACGCGATCACGGTCTGGCAGGACCCGGATGCGCTGCGCCACAACACCCGCGAACTGGCCGCCGGTTTCATCGCCTCCGGGATCAGCCCGGACAAATCCATCCTGATTAATCAGAGCCAGGTGCCGGAACACGCGCAACTGGCCTGGATCTTCAATTGCGTGGCGCGCATGGGCTGGATGCAGCGCATGACCCAGTTCAAGGACAAGGCGGGCAAGAACGCTCAAAACGTGTCGCTTGGCCTCTTTGGCTACCCGGCCCTGATGGCTGCAGACATCCTGATCTACCACGCCACCCATGTGCCTGTGGGCGACGATCAGAAACAGCACCTCGAGCTGACCCGCGACATCGCGATCAAGTTCAACCATGACTTTGGCGTCGACTTCTTCCCGGTGATCGAGCCGGTGATCGAAGGGGCCGCCACCCGCGTCATGTCCTTGCGCGACGGCGCCAAGAAGATGTCGAAATCCGACCCGTCAGACGCAAGCCGTATCAACATGACGGACGATGCCGACACGATCGCCAAAAAGATCCGCAAGGCCAAGACCGACCCCGACGCCCTGCCATCCGAAGCCAAAGGCCTCGAGGATCGTCCGGAAGCACGCAATCTCGTGAACATATACGCGGCCCTCGCGGACATGAGCGTGGATGACGTGCTGGCGGATCATGGGGGCGCGCAATTCGGCAGCTTCAAACCGGCACTGGCCGAATTGGCGGTCGAGAAACTGTCGCCGATTTCGTCCGAGATGAGCCGCCTTATGGCAGATCAGGCGGAGATCGACCGTATCCTCGCACGCGGGGCCGCGCAGGCGCGCGAGATCACGGCGCCAATCCTGAAGAAAACATACGACATTGTCGGAATGGTTGGTGGGTAAACGCGCATCGCTCTTGTGGCGAAGAAACGGCTGCAAGCCGCCGATCCCAGACGGCGCGTTTTGTTCAAGAACAGCACGAGGGACCGCTCAATGAGCTTGAGATTTCACAGGTCGTCCGATGGCGGGCGCAGAATAAGCAACCGGCAAATCGACTTCCTGGGATGGATTTTGTTCACGCTGTCTGCGGCATCCTTCGTCGTGGCCAGCATCGGTAATTTCTGGGCGATGACCGGCAGTCTCTTCTTTCTGGTTGCCTGTCTCGTTTTCATTGTCCCATTTTTTCGCAACGACCACAGCTGAGCAGCCCTGACAGTGACGCTCTGTCAGGGCTCAAAGCCGCGCCTGGCCATATCGCAACCTTGCGGGATGACCGCGCAGGCGTGCCTTTGGTTCAGGGCCGGGGCGGAATGTTCTTGGCCTTGTCGACCGCCGGACGGGCATAAAAGCGATCCAGATAGGCCACGAGGTTCTTGTGATCGTCCCAGCCCACCATGTCGCGCGCGCCATAGAAGTTGAGCGCGTTCAGCCACGGCGCAATGGCGATGTCGGCGATGGAATACGAACCGGTGATCCAGTCCTTGCCATCCAGTTCCTTGTCCAGCACGGCCAGCAGGCGCTTGCCTTCGGCGACGTAACGCTGCTGGGGTCGTTTGTCTTCCCACTCGGACCCGGCGAACTTCACAAAAAAGCCCATCTGCCCCAGCATCGGCCCGAGCCCGCCCATCTGGAACATCAGCCATTGGATTGTCCTGGCCTTGTCGGATGCGGTTTCGCCGATCAGTTTCCCTGTCTTTTCAGCCAGGTAAATGAGGATTGCTCCGGACTCGAAGAGCCCGATGGGCGCACCATCCGGTCCGTTCGGGTCAATGATCGCGGGGATCTTGTTGTTGGGGTTCAGCGACAGGAATTCCGGGCTTTTGACGTCCGCATCCGCCAGCGTCACCAGATGCGCCTCATAGGGCACCCCCATCTCTTCAAGCGCAATGGAGACCTTCACCCCATTTGGCGTCGGGAATGAAAACAGCTGCAAAACATCCGGGTTCTGCGGTGTCCATTTCCGGGTGATGGGAAAAGCGCTGAGATCAGCCATGACGTGCCTCCGATTGGTTACGGGTCCAACTTAGGCGGAATTCCCCGGCAAAATAGGCTTCGTGATGTGAAAACATGTGTTAACACCTGTTCATACACGCACGGCAGACACAAGACCGTGCGGTTGGAAGCCAACGAGGGACTAAATATGCTGAACGAGTTCAAGGACTTTATCGCCAAGGGCAATGTCATGGACATGGCCGTGGGTATTATCATCGGTGCTGCGTTCACCGCGATCGTGACATCGCTGGTGGGCGATCTGATCAACCCGATCATCGGCCTGTTCATGGGCGGTATCGATTTCACCAACAACTATGCCGTGCTTTCGGGCGACGTGGCCGAAGGGATGTCGCTGGAAGCCGCGCGCGAGGCAGGCGCTGCCGTGTTTGCCTATGGCGCGTTCATCATGGCGATCATCAACTTCCTGATCATCGCCTTTGTGGTGTTCATGCTGGTGCGCTACGTCAACAAGATCAAGGATGCGGCAACGCCCGAGGAAGAGCCCGCCGAAGAGGAACCCGCAGGTCCGACCGAATTGGACGTGCTGCTGGAAATCCGCGACGCGCTGGCCAAACAGGGCTGAGGTCGGAACACGCCGCGCGAAAGGCCCGCCCTTCCGGCGGGCCTTTTTGCGTCAGGACAGAAACTGTTCGATGACCTGTGCCTGCAGTTTCTTGCCGTCAGGGTCCGGGTCGGTCTTGAGCGCACAGAATGCCTCGCCCCATTGTGACGTGCGCAGGCGAATGGGCGGATCCTTGTCCTCGACGCAGCGCATGACCACGGCGGCGACCTGATCTGCCGTCTGGTAAATGTCCCCGCCCTGCCGCGCCTGGGCCCCACCGATATATTTTTGCAGGATCGGCAGGTACGCGTCTTCCAGCATGCCGCCCGTTTCAGCCACATGGGCCAGCACGTTGTTGGCAAACTCGGATTGAATGCCGCCCGGTTCGATGCAGGAAAAGTGCACGCCAAAGCTGGGCGTGATGTACGAGGCCATAGCCTCGGTATAGCCTTCGACGGCGAATTTGGCGGCGCAGTAGACTTCGTTGAAAGGTTGCCCGACCAGTCCGCCAACGGACGAAATGTTGATGATATGCCCGGACCGCGCTGCACGCATGTGGCCGATAACAGCCTTGGTGCAGCGCGCCACGCCCATGAAATTCACGTCCATGACCCAGTTCATGTCCGCATCGGTTGCCTGTTCGGTCGAACGGACGAATCCGGCCCCCGCGTTGTTGATCAACACGTCGATCCGGTCGTGATCGGCCATGACCCGTTCCACGGCTGTCGTGATGCTGGCACTGTCCTGCACGTCCAGCGCCAGGACATTCAGCGTCACGCCGGCGGCCTTGGCGGCCGCGTCTAGGGCCTCGCGTTTGCCAAGGTTTCGCATGGTGGCATAGACGATGTGGCCCGCTTGCGCCGCCTGAATTGCGATGGCGATGCCAAGGCCGGTTGAGGTGCCGGTGATCAGGATTGTCTTGGGCATGGCGGTTTGTCCGGTGGTTTGGGAAGGTTCGTGCCAGCCTAGGCCGGGGACATCACGACTTCAACGCGAGGTTGGGTGCGAGCACATCAATGCCGAGCGCTTTGCCCACGGCATAATAGGTCAGCTGCCCCGCATGAACGTTCAGACCGGCCAGCAGGTGCGGGTCATCCTCGCAGGCCTGCCGCCAGCCCTTGTCGGCCAGTGCCAGCATGAACGGCATCGTGGCGTTGCCAAGCGCAATGGTTGACGTGCGCGCGACCGCCCCCGGCATGTTGGCGACGCAATAGTGCATGATCCCGTCCACCTCATAGATCGGGTCCTCGTGCGTGGTGGCGCGCGACGTTTCAAAGCATCCGCCCTGGTCAATGGCCACATCCACAATCGCGGCGCCGGGCTTCATCGTGCCAAGCTGGGCGCGGGTAACGAGCTTGGGTGCGGCGGCACCCGGGATCAGGACGGCACCTACGACCATGTCGGCCTGTGCGACCAGTTCAGCTGTGTTGCCTGCGCTGGCAAAGCTGGTTTTGAACACGCCGCCAAAGACATCATCAAGATAGCGCATGCGCGGCAGCGACCGGTCAAGCACCGTTACATCCGCCCCCATGCCAGCGGCAATCCGGGCCGCATGCGTGCCCACAACGCCGCCACCGATCACGACCACATTCGCAGGCCCCACACCGGGCACGCCCCCCATCAGAACGCCGCGGCCGCCATTGGCCTTTTGCAGGGTCCACGCTCCCACTTGTGGCGCCAGCCGCCCCGCCACTTCGGACATCGGTGCCAGCAACGGCAAGCCACCGGATGCGTCTGTCACCGTCTCGTAGGCAATTGCCGTGCAACCGGACGCCAACAGGTCGCGCGTTTGATCAGGGTCCGGTGCGAGGTGCAGGTAGGTAAACAACAACTGACCCTCGCGCAGCATCTTGCGCTCGACGGCTTGCGGTTCCTTGACCTTCACGATCATGTCGGCGGTCGCAAACACCTCTGCGGCGGTCTCGACGATCTGCGCGCCGGCATCGACATATGCGGCGTCCTCAAATCCCGCGCCAGCGCCAGCCGCGGTCTCGACAATGACCGCGTGACCATGATTGACGGCCTCGTGGGCGGCGTTGGGCGTCAGACCGACGCGGAATTCCTGCGGTTTGATTTCCTTGGGGCAACCGATGATCATGGCGCAATCCTCCTCTTTGGCGGCAGTCTGCGCCTGATTTGCTGCAATTGCTTGCGAAACATGAGGCGTGTTTGCGTGTGACAGTCGAAGAAACGTGCGCTAGACTGAAGAAACTCAGGAGGATTTCGCGCCAATGGCCCTCGACGCAACAGATCGCCGCATTCTCTCGGCCTTGCAAAAGCAGGGGCGGATGTCCAATGCGGACCTGAGCGAGGTCGTGCATTTGTCGCCGTCCGCTTGTCACAGGCGCGTGCAGCGGTTGGAGCAGGCGGGGTACATTCGCGACTATGTCGCCCTGCTTGATGCCCGCAAAATGGGCGTGCCGACAACCGTCTTTGTCGAGATCACGCTGCAAGGGCAGGCCGACGAGGTGCTGGAGGCCTTTGAAAAGGCCGTGGCGCGCATTCCCGATGTGCTGGAGTGTCACCTGATGGCGGGCACGGCGGATTATGTCCTCAAGGTCGTGGCCGAGGGGACAGAGGATTTTGCCCGCATTCACCGGCAGCATCTGGCGCGCTTGCCCGGCGTGGCGCAGATGCAGAGCAGTTTTGCGCTGCGGACCGTGTTCAAGACGACAGCGCTGCCGGTTTGACGCTCAGACCAGTGTTTGTGCCTCTGCCAGGAATTTCTGGCGTTCAGGTGGATTGGCGATGAGGTCGGCAAGCAGGCTGGCCAGATCCGACGCGCTGGCCGCCTCGAATGCGTGGCGTTTGACCATTAGCGGAGCGATTGGTCCGAGATAGGGCAGGAGCAGGGCACCAAGGCTGCGCAACGTATCGTCCTCCAGCTCCGCTGGATGACCCACACCGTCGTTGCGCAAGGCGCGTTCGATCACGCGGCGCAATTCGGTGCGTTCGGAACCGTCCGGCACGTCCTGCAAAACGGCTTCGACCATGTCCTGCGGATTGCGGGCCGTCGCCGCGACACGTCGCGCGATGATGCGGCCCATAGGTCCGATGCTGGTGGTCAGGTGCCGTTCGACCCGGCGCATGGTGTCCACGCTGATCCGGCTGAGCATCGTGTCAGTTCCCGGTTGGCTTGGGTCTGTGCCGGGCGGCGCGGTCACCTCGATCAGTGTTGCCTGATCGGATGCGGCCATCGCGGCGTCGAGCGCTGCGCGCATGTCTTCGGCCGAAGCGAACCGGGCAGCGGGATCAACCTGCATGGCCTTTGTAACGACCGCATCGAGCGTTTGCGGGAGGGCAGGGACATGGCGGCTGGGGGGTGTGACCTCAGAGTTGTGAATGGTCTGAAACATCGCCTCCACCCCGCCTCCGGGATAGGGTTTGCGGCCAGTCAGCAACTCGTACAGCATGACACCCGTCGCGTAGATATCGGCGCGCGCATCCACCGGTTGACCCGTCATCTGCTCGGGCGCCATGTAGGCAGGTGTGCCGATCATGCCGACGCTTGTCGCGTCCATCGAAGTCAGCCGTGCAATGCCAAAGTCGGTCAGCTTGACGGTGCCGTCCTCGGTCAGCATCACATTGGCCGGTTTCATGTCGCGATGAACGATGCCCGCGGCATGGATTGCGCCAAGGCCCGCCAGCATCTGGTTCGCAATCGTCTGAATGTCGCGCAGCGACAGTCTTGCTTCGGCGTTGCAGTGATCCTTGAGCGTCACCGAGCGGACACGCTCCATCACCAGATAGGGCATCCCGTCTTCGAGCAGAAAGTCGAAGATCGTCACAAGGTTCGGGTGCAGCACCCGACCTGCCGCCCGCGCTTCGCGGGAAAACCGCTCCAGCAGTTCTGCGCTGTCGGGGGTTTGCATCAGGTGGGCATGGATTGTCTTGATCGCGACCTGTCGCTGGATGTCCGGATCCAGCCCGGCATAGACAACACCCATGGCGCCTTCGCCCAGGGCTTCCTGGATCAGGTACTTGCCGACAAAGGGCCGCCCGCCTTCGGGCGCGAGAACCGTCTTTTCATCCATCGATCATTCGCATTGCTTGTTCGAGGCTGCGGCGCATCCGGTTGAACGACAGCGAGAGGGAGCTGATCTCGTCCTTGCCCGCCTTCTGGTATTCGGGGATGGAAAAATCGCCCAGGCTGACCTTTTCCGCCATGTTGGACATGTGGCGGACCGGCGACAGGACGATGCGCCCAAGAATGAGGTTGGTCATGGCAAAGACCAGCAGGAACACGCTGGACAGGCCTGCAATCAGGATCACGCCGGTCTCCCATGTGCGCTGTTGCACCAGTGACATCCGCGCGGCGATGATCTGTGCGCCAACGGTCTCACCCAGTTCCCAGCCAAAGCCTCCTTCGGTGCCGTAAAGATCCACCATGGCGGGCGGAGCCGCCTCCGGCGTTGAGTGGCAGCGCAGGCAGCCTTCCTGCGTGATGGTCACCGGATAGGCGACGGTCAGGTATTGCGCACCGTCGCGTTCGACGACACGGGTAATTTCCGTGAGCGACGGATCGGTACGAAACTGTTCGATCATTGCAGCCTCGACAGGGCTCGCCAGATCTGCCGGGTTGGTCGGATTCAGCGCGGCTTCCTTGTAGCTGTATTGCGGGAACTGTTCCTGCACATTGGCGAACACAGACCGGGCGGCAAAGGATGTGACTGTTTCGGGCAGAAACAGGATGTCATTGTCCTCGGCCAGAAGCGGTGTGATCGAATTCACCGTGTAGCGGCGCACGGCGTTTGCGTTGGCGTGGACCATCTTGATCGAGTGCTTGATCTCGTCCTGCGCAAATTGCTGGACGATGACGTACGAGATGCCGCCCGCCGCGCCAAAGCCCAGGAGGCAGGCGAGTGCCAGAACGATGTTGTACTTGAGACGAAGGCCCATGGGCGCGGTATCCTTTGGTGATCAGGAACTGAGGTCGATCAGTTGACGGCGGCTGAGGACACCGGTGGGCGTGTCGTCGCGCGCTGATTGATAGGCGGAAATGGCGGTTCGGGTCTGCGGGCCAAAGATGCCATCGACCAGCCCGCGATAATGTCCAAGGTTGCGCAATTCGCGCTGCACCGCGCGTTTGGCAGAGCGGGACAGGGATTTTTCGAGAACGCTCAGTTCGTCGATGCTTTCGGCGGTGTCAGTCGGGCCGGGGTCCGGTTCGACATTGATCAACTTGGTCTCAACCGTCGTTACCGGTTGCCGGATAAAGGCCGGGCGTGTCAGTGCCGTGGAAGCGGTCGCACTGGTGCCGGCCATGATGGCGCGCAAGAGCGCGCCGAGTTCGATTGTTTCTTGCGGCGCCGCCTCGGCGAGCGTGGCGAGCGCGGTGTCAAAGTCGGACGGGGAGAGCAGGATGACAGGGCCCGCGCCGGGCACGGGATCCGGTGCTGCCACGACAGCGGGCAGGGTGGCTGGAACACCCTCGGGCACCGGCGCAGGGGTGGCAATCACGGCACTGCCTTGCGTGGCCTGCGCGGCGGACCGTGCAAAGGTCTGAATGGGAATGCCTTGCGTAAAGAGATCCGTCTCGCGCACCACCCGCGCGCCCGTTGGCAAGGCAAAGGCCCGATCATTCAGGTTGACGACAGGTACGTCGAGATACACGACGGAGACGCGCGCATCCGCAGCCTCGCGGCCAAACCGTTTGAGGATCGACCGCAACTGCGCGTTGTTTGGGGACACAGCGCGCAGCGTTTCGGCGCCCATGGTCTGCAAATGGTCCTGCACTGCGTCCGCGCGCGCGGTACCGCCATCACCAGACACGACAAGCGCCAGAAAGCGGTCCGTCTGTGCGGCTGCCGGTGCAACCGTGGCAAGGCAGATCAGGGCAAACAAAAGCAACTGTTTGAGCATGGCGCAGGTCCTCGCGTCTGGTGTCGGGCGACCGTGCACTTCACGGCCGCATCACAACATCAACACGTGGAACGTGATTTCTGTGCAAAGTCAGGGGCGGATTTTTTACAAACAGGGCAGTTCGGGTCGCACGGTTATTCGTCTGAGTCCTCAGATGCCGCGGGTCGCGCGATCGGTGCGTAGGCCCAGATACGCCCGGTCACCGTCACCGTGACCCGCGTTGTTATCGTTGCGGGCGTTAGATTGTTCGTATCCGGATGCCTGCGGTTTTCATGCGTGGTTGTTGTCGTCACTGGCACTGATTGTGTGTAGAGCCTTCTGCTCTGCACAACGCGCCCTCCGGGCGGCGTGTTCTGGTCAAAGATTGCCACCTGACCAACTCGATCCGGGCTGCCATTCACGATCGCTGTGTGGTGGGGATGTGAGGCTGTTTCCGTGTTTTGGGCAATCTCAGCGGTGCCATCACTCCATTCGACGGTGGTTTCGGTAACTGTTGTTCTTTCGTAATCGCGAATTTGCAAGATATCGCCGGCTTGTATGCGCGACACCTCCTTGGCGGTGCCCCAAACGTAATTGGAGCCACGCCCTACGTCACCCTGATCGCGCGATGTCAAAGCACCGCTGTTGCTGAGTGCTTGTTCGGCCAGATCCCAGCATTCCCCTCGGCGGCCCACACGTTGGCCCAGTCGGGCACGGGCCCAGACAACAATACGTTGATTCAATGTAGTCTCGGTCATGGTCAATCTCGATTTTCAAAGTGTTCGGGCAAAAAAGGGCGCAAGCACGCCAGGAAACAATGGGCGTAGCATACTTCAAATCGACTGTTTTTGCGACCAGCTTCTGACGGGCTTGTCCGAGTTGGCCCATCCCGGCCAAACAAAAACCCCGCAGCCGGGCGGCTACGGGGTTGTTGAATTCGGTCGCTGACGCGGAGTGACTTACATCATACCTTCGCGTTGCGCTTTCTTGCGTGCCAGCTTGCGGGCACGGCGGATCGCTTCAGCTTTCTCGCGCGCTTTTTTCTCGGACGGCTTCTCGAAATGTTGCTTGAGCTTCATTTCGCGGAACACGCCTTCGCGCTGCAGCTTCTTTTTCAGGGCACGAAGCGCCTGATCGACATTGTTGTCGCGAACACTAACCTGCATGTGGTTGTCACCACCTTTCTAGATAAGAGTTGCAAGGATTTGCAGGAGGCCGCCATATAGCAAGGCCCCCCGCGTTTGTCCAGCACCCTTGCCAGCGCTTGTCAGAATAGAAAATCGTTCGCCTGCAAGGCGTCCAGATCCACGCCGACAAGGACCATGGTATTGCCGATGCCGTCTTCGATGACGGTGTTGGTGCCCGATTGACGGATGTGGCCACCCGACATCAGATCGCCGAAGTCGGTGATCGGTCCGGCGCCGCGCAGGTCGATCCGCTCGCCCGACTGGTTCGGATCAAAGTCGGTCACCACGTCCCATCCGGTCGCAAAGACAAACGTGTCACCACCCGCTTCACCGGTCAGTCGGTCATTGCCCGCGTCCCCATCCAACCTGTCATTGCCGGTGCCACCCACCAGCCGGTCGCGCCCTGCACCGCCGGATATTGCGTCATTGCCCGCTCCGCCCAGAATACCGTCATCGCCGTTTCCGCCCCAAAGCCGGTCATCGCCGGCTTCGCCCTTGATCCGGTCCGCGCCCGCGTCACCAAAGAGGGTGTCATTGCCGGTTCCGCCCCACATCCGGTCATTGCCGCCCTGACCATAGGCCCGGTCGTTG
>CAZRUV010000051.1:0-22921 GCA_964603315.1 uncultured Rhodobacterales bacterium | reverse complement strand
CTTCGTCGCTCACAAAGGGTCCGTGGCCAAGATCACCCGTTGCCACGGACCCTTTGTGAGCGACGAAGAGGTCGAGGAGATCGTGAACCATCTCAAGGCCTTTGGCGCACCGGAATATATCACAGGTGTCGTAGAGGGGCCGGACGAAGACAAGGAAAGCAACATTGACGCGGTCCTTGGTCTGGGTGGCAACACGGACGGCGAAGACGCACTTTATGATCAGGCGGTGGCCATCGTGATCAAGGATCGCAAGTGCTCGACATCGTATATCCAGCGCAAGCTGGCCATCGGCTACAACAAGGCCGCACGGCTGGTGGAGCAGATGGAAGACGAAGGCGTCGTGAGCAGTGCCAACCATGTGGGCAAGCGCGAAATTCTGGTGCCGGAGCAATAAGGGCGGGGGTTTCTGCCCATTCCGGCGCCTTGATATCGCATATCATGGCGCACAGCCCTATATCCTTGGGCAAGATCAACAGGTTCAAGGACGTGAGCGGTATGAAGATGTTGAAACGGATGACGGCTGCGGCGCTGGCGCTTGTGCTTGCCCCTGCGGCCTGGGCCGAAAAGCTGCCCTTGTCCGAGATTTCGGCCTATCTGAACGGCCTCACAACGGCGCAGGCGTCGATCACGCAGATCAATGATGACGGGTCGGTGAACACTGGCAAGCTGCTTCTGAAAAGACCGGGCCGGATGCGTTTTGAATATGACGACCCGGCAGCGGCACTGATCCTTGCCAGCAACAATGCGGTCTACATCGTCGATCCCAAGTCGAACCAGGGCCCCGAGACGTATCCGCTGCGGCGCACGCCGCTGTCGCTGATCCTGGCGCGGAATGTGAACCTGTCGCAGGCCAATATGGTCACCGGGCACAGCTTTGACGGCACGGCGACCATTGTGACGGCGCAGGACCCCAAGAACCCGGAATATGGCAACATCCAGATGAAGTTTACCGGCAACCCGGTTGAGCTGCGTCAATGGGTGGTCAATGATTCCGGCGGTGGATCCACGACCGTCGTTCTGGGCGAATTGATCAGGGGCGCCGACCTGCCGAACCGCATCTTTCGCCCACCGACGCGCGAAAACGACAATTGAGCACTGGCGGGCCAAAGCCCGCCAATCCCCTCAACAACCGCGCAACTGGACCGCGTACATATCCGAGCGCTGGTCCACCTCGCCTGCGATCCGTACCAGCCACGCTTTCGAGTTGTAGCTGCCACGGGCATAGCCGGTGCGTCCTTCGTGATAGGCAAGGTACTGGTTGCGGGCGTCACGGGTCGAGATCCCCAGGCGCGCCTGGGTTTCAGCCATGTACCAGCCCATGAAATCGGTCGCGTCGCGGATGCGGTCCCGGCGTGCGCTGCGCTTGCCGGTCTCTGCGCGGTATTCGTCCCACGTGCCGTCCAGCGCCTGACTGTAGCCAAACGCGCTTGACTGGCGGCCAATCGGAATGACACCGGCGGCGTACCGGAACGGCGTCCGCGCATCCGACTTGAACTTGGATTCCTGGTATATGGTGGCCATCTGCACGTGCACCGGCACACCCCACCTGCGTTCCGTGGCCTTGAAGGCCCTCAGATATTCCGGGCGCTCACTGACAATGGAACAGGCGTTGTCGAGGTTGCGCGGGGATGTGCCCGAGCCGCCACCACAGCTTGCCGCCAAGAGTACCAATGCCAAAGCGCGAAAGAGTTTGCTCATCTGCCTCACTCGCCTTGTTATGTTTTTTGCCAGTCTAGCCGAAAACGCCGCCTGTGGAAATCACGTTTTGTCAGAGCAGCACGGCCAGCAAGAGCGGCAGGGCCGCCACGGACATCAGGGTCGAGGCGACGACCAGCCCGGCCACATCTTCGGCGGCTGCCCCATACTTTTCCGCCAACATGTACGAGGTGACGGCCACCGGTGTTGCAACCTGCAGCACCAGCACGCCAAAGGCTACGGGCTCAAGCTGGAACTGGCGCCCGACAAGCCAGGCGATGCCCGCGCATATGCCCAGCTTGAGTGCCGACAGAACCGCCGCGCGGGCAAGGCCCTTGGGCGACAGCCGTGCCACGGCGACGCCGAGCGTAATCAGCATCAGCGGAATTGCCATTTGTCCGATCAGTTCCAGCGTGTTGGTCAAAGCCGTGGGCGTTTCCCAGCCCTGCACCATGAACACTCCGCCCAGAAGCGTGGCCCAGACCAGCGGTTCGCGCAAAACCTTGGTCAACGCGCCACTGCCTGCGACGAGGGAGATGCCATAGGTGAACGACCAGATTGCCATGATGGCGAACACGATGATCGCGTAGCTGAAACCGACCTCGCCAAATGCAAAAAGGGCCAGAGGCAGTCCCAGATTGCCCGTATTGCCGAATATGAGCGGTGCTGCGTAGGTCCGCCGCTCCAATCGCAACACATGCACCAGCAAAAGGCAGGCCAGTGTGACCCCGCCATAGGCCATGACAGTTGCCGCCGATAGCGCGGTCAGGGCGGCCGGATCGATCTGTGTCTGCATGAGTGAGACAAAGATCAGACAGGGCACGCCCATCGTCATCGCCAACCGCGTGACGAACTGGATCCGGTACTCCAGCCCCACCTTGACCCAGACAAATCCGATGGCCGCCAGCAGGAACACGGGCGCCACGATTTCCAATACTGTCAAGGCTAGGTTCACAGACTGTTTCCAGCAAATTCATGCGCAAATGTTGGACAATTGTCGCTTGCACCGTGTAATCACGGGCGATAGGGGGCGCAATGTTATGCTGAGTACGCGCGCAAAATATCATCTGGGCCAGGTTGTCCGTCACAAGAAGCACCCGTTCCGTGGGGTCGTGTTTGATGTGGACCCTGAATTTTCCAATACCGAAGAATGGTATGAGGCGATCCCCGAAGACAGTCGCCCGAAGAAAACGCAGCCCTTCTATCACCTGCTCGCAGAAAACGACCAAAGCTACTATGTCGCCTACGTGTCCGAGCAGAACCTGGTGGCGGACTATTCCGGCGAACCTGTCGACCATCCCGACATTCCGGACCTGTTCGGTCCGTTCGAGGATGGGTCCTACCCGCTGCACTTCCAACTGAACTGACGCATTGCGGGCGGTCCGCTGGCGTGACGCTCCGCCCGTCTCGCGAAAAATCCCGTCGAATTGCGCTCAATAGCCGAGCGCGCAGCCGTCCTTGCGCGGATCGCTTGCGCCTTCCAGCGCGCCATTGTCGTGAATCCTGATCGCTTGCGCGCCACCGATGGCCGTCTCGGGGATGGTGACCTTGTGCCCACGGTCGGCCAGTTCTGATCGCACCGCATCGCTGTAGCCGCGTTCCACCTTCATGGTGCCGGCATCCGAAAACGCGCGCGGCGCATCGATGGCGGCCTGCGGGTCGAGCCCGAAATCCGTCAGGTTGGAGACAAAGCGCGCATGCCCGTTCGGCTGATATGCGCCGCCCATCACCCCAAACGGCATCATCGGCTTGCCGTTCTGCGCGAGCAATCCGGGGATAATGGTGTGCATCGGACGTTTGCCGCCGGCCAACGCGTTCGGGTGACCTTCCTCCAGTGTGAACCCGGCACCGCGGTTCTGAAACAGAATGCCGAACGTGTCCGATGCGATCCCGGACCCAAAGCCGTGGTAGATCGAATAGATCAGCGACACCGCCATCCGGTCCTTGTCCACGACTGTGATGTAGATCGTGTCCTTGTGTACCGCTTCGCTGCGGGCAGCGGGGCTCTCCATCGCGTTTTTGGGATCGATCAGGGCCGCGAGGGCGGCGGCGGTTTCCGGCGCCAGCATGTGTTCCAGACGCGCTGTATGGTCAGGGTCAGCAAGAAAGCGGTTTCGGGCGTCGTAGGCGAGCTTGGCGACCTCTGCCTCGATATGGGCGCGGTCCGCGCCCCACGGGTCCATTGCGGCCAGGTCAAAATGCTTGAGCATGTTCAACATGAGTTGCGCGGTCGCCCCTTGTCCGTTGGGCGGATGTTCGAACAGGGTGACGCCCTTGTAGTCGCTTTGCGTGGGCGTGCTGTCGGTTGCCGCGGTTGCGGCAAAGTCGTCAAGCGTGTGCAAACCGCCATGCGCGTTGAGCGACGCGACCATGTCCTCGGCAACCTCACCTGCGTAGAAACCGTCGCGACCGTCGCGCGCGATCCGGCGCAGCACCTCAGCCTGGATGGGGCAGGCGAACGTGGCCCCGACTTGCGGTACCTTGCCGTTCAACGCGTAAATCTCGCGCGCCTGTCCCTGAAGCGTTCCCATGTCGTTGGCCCAGTCAAAGGCAACACGTCCGGCGACCGGGACGCCGGCCTCGGCATAGTGGATCGCCGGGGCGAGGAGGCGGTCGATGCCCAGCTTTCCGACCCGTTCAGCCAAATTGCAAAACGCATCGATTGCGCCCGGCACTGTGACGGCATGTGCGCTGTGCACGGGAACGGTTTCGTGCCCGTCGGCGCGCAACGCTTCGGCAGTTTGTGCCGCAGGCGCCCGGCCGGAGCCGTTCAGGGCGTGAACAGCGCCGTCCGGGTCAGACCAGAGCACAAAGCAATCGCCGCCGATCCCGGTCATTTGCGGCTCGCAAATGCCCAGCAGCACGGCACCGGCAATCGCGGCATCCATTGCGTTGCCACCGGCTTTGAGGGTTTCAATGGCCGTCTGGGCCGCGAGGGGATGTGATGTGGCGCACATGCCTGAGGTTGCGTAAACGGCCGACCGGCCAGGCAAGTGATAGTCGCGCATAGGGTATCCCCGTCAGTTGTCCTGCCGGGCAACCTAGTCGACTGGTTCGTGTTGTCCATAAGGGGGAAGGCCTCGGTGCCACGTACTGGGTGGGGGCAATTTCACGCGGCACCGAGGGAAGCCATATGCAGCTACAAGAACGGGTATGCCGTTTGATCTGGGCAGGAATGTGGAAACAGAAAGACCCTTTTGCGAACCGCGATAATTTCCAACGCACAGGTAGGTCGGGTGACGGCCTTTGGCGGCGCTGAAACTTAATTTTCGCGGGTTGCGCGAGTTTCTGCCGTCGGTTCAGCCGGCCAACGCGAGGCGAAAGGTCAGATGGTTGCTGTCGTCCACACGGCGATAGATGACGTCTTTTGCCAGGTCCTGGATCAGGAACCAACCGAACCCGCCTTCGGGCAGGTCGACAAAGTCGACGTCCAGATCAACAGGCAAACCGATGGGCGTTACACCGTCCGGCATGGGGCGCCCATGGTCGATAATCTGGAACCGGAAACCGTCCGGATGGCGTTTGCACTGCAGGGTAATCGGCCCGGGGGTGTCCTCGGGCGGGTAGGCATGTTCGACAATATTGTTCATCGCCTCTGCGAGCACCAGTTCGATGGTGCCCGTCTCTTCGACATCCAGCTTGTAAGGCGCCAGCGATTCGAGCATGCACGCAAGGGCTTCACGCACGGCAAATTCGCCGCTGGTGATCGAGATTTCGACATCGGGTATGGATTGCGCAGCTTGCATGATCAGCGCTCCGTTATGCGGCGTGGGCATCAAGCGCGGTTTCGAGCGTCGGAAATACGCCAAAGACACTGTCCATGCGGGTCAACCGGAACACCTTTTCGACCGTGGGCGTCAGCCCCGCGAGCACCAGACGACGTTCCGGTCCCAGATGCTTCATCGAGGCGACAATCGCACCGAGACCACTGGAATCGATGAAGTCCACGCGACTGAGATCAAGGATGACGGTTGGGCTGTCGGTGTCGGTCTCCTGACGCATCGCGTCCTTGAACTCAATGGCGACGGCCGCGTCGATACGTGCGCTGTCAACGCTTACGATCTGCAAGGTGCCGTTATGCTGACTGTTCAACTCCATCTTTGCGCCTCTTGCTTTCCTGCGATACCCATTGCTTAGAACCGAAACCTTACCAATCTGTTGCGACGATCTGGGCGAGAGGGCGAGATATGAAAAACGTGGTGATCGCAGGAGCGGCCCGAACACCGATGGGTGGCTTTCAAGGCGCGTTGCGCGACGTGACGGCGGCTGACCTCGGCGGGTCCGCGATCGCAGCCGCGATGGCGGATGCGGGCACACAGACTGTAGACGAGGTGTTGATGGGCTGTGTCCTGCCCGCCGGCCAAGGTCAGGCGCCCGCACGGCAGGCCGGTTTTGCCGCGGGTCTGGGCGAAGACGTGCCCGCGACAACGCTCAACAAGATGTGCGGGTCGGGTATGAAGGCGGCGATGATGGCCTTTGACCAGATCGCGTTGGGACATGCCGGGATCATGGTTGCTGGCGGCATGGAAAGCATGACGAACGCCCCTTACATGCTGCCAAAGATGCGCGGGGGCGCGCGACTTGGCCATGGTCAGGTGGTCGACCACATGTTCCTTGACGGACTGGAAGACGCCTATGACAAGGGCCGCCTCATGGGCACCTTTGCCGAAGACTGCGCAGAGGCGTTCCAGTTCACCCGCGAGATACAGGATGCCTATGCACTGACCTCGCTCGCGCGGGCCCAGAGTGCGATCGCGAGTGGCGCGTTCGAAGGTGAAGTGTCACCCGTTGTGCTGAAATCCCGCAAGGGAGACGTCACGGTCGCCGTGGACGAACAACCCGGCACCGCCCGGCCTGAAAAAATCCCGCATTTGAAGCCGGCCTTTCGCGATGGCGGTACCGTGACGGCGGCAAATTCATCGTCCATCTCGGACGGCGCGGCCGCGCTGATCCTCGCCTCCGAAGACTGCGCGCAGGAGCGCGACCTTTCCGTACGGGCCCGCATCGTCGGCCATGCAAGCCACGCGCAGGCCCCGGGACTCTTCACCACCGCACCCGTGCCTGCTGCGCAAAAGCTGCTGGATCAGATCGGGTGGGCCAAAGACGACGTGGACCTTTGGGAAGTGAACGAAGCCTTCGCCGTGGTCCCGCTCGCCTTCATGCACGAAATGGGGCTCGACCATGATGTGGTGAACGTCAATGGCGGGGCGTGCGCGCTCGGCCATCCGATTGGTGCATCTGGCGCGCGGATCATCGTGACGTTGCTGAATGCGCTGGAGAAGCGGAACCTCAAACGCGGTGTCGCCGCCATCTGTATCGGTGGCGGCGAGGGCACCGCCATCGCCATTGAACGGACCTGACACGGGGCGGGCCCCTTGTCGGGTAAAGCCGTGTTCAGCCCTCATCCGCCCCGCTGCTGGCCAGCCCCTCGGGCTTGCCGACAACGACAAAGTGCAATCTGTCCGGGGTCAGAAGTTCGGAGGCGACGCGGTTGACGTCTTCCAGTGTCACGGCCTCGACCTTTTCGTTTCGGGTTGCGATGTAGTCGATGGGCAGGCCCAGCATCTGCATGCCCACCATGATCCGCGCAATCGGCCCGTTGCCATCGAATTGCAGCGGATAGGCACCGGTGACATATGTTTTCGCCGCGTCCAGTTCTGCGGGCGTCACGCCCTCGTTTGCCGCACGGGCCCATTCCTCGCGGATCACTGACACAGCTTCGGCGATGCGGTCATTGGCCGACGCCACCTGACCCTGCAACGTGGCCGCGTGGTCGCGCGGCACGAGGAAGGAGTAGACGCCATAGGTCAGACCGCGCTTCTTGCGCACTTCGGTCATCAGGCGGCTTTCGAACCCGCCCGCACCAAGGATCTGGTTGAGCACACGCGCAGCAAAGAAATCCGGATCGTCCTGTTCCACACCAAGCTGGCCGAAAACGGCGACGGATTGCGGTGTGTCGAATTCCACGACCGTATAGCCGCCCGAGATGGTGATGTCCGCCGCCTCCGGCTGTGGCGCGCCGGTTGCGGGCAGATCGCCCAGCAGATCATCCAGCAGAATGCCCAGTTCCTCGGGTGTGATATCCCCGACAGCCCCCACATACAGCCGGTCGCGCGCCAGCACGGCGTCATGGGCCGCGACAATGTCATCACGCGTCAGCGCCGCGACGGTTTCAAGGGTTCCGCGGTAGTTCGAGCCATAGGGGTGATCGCCGTAGGCCATGGTGTTGAATGCATCACGGGCAATCTTGCCCGGGTCCTTGGCGTCGGACCGCAGACCGGTCAAAACCTGCTCGCGCACGCGATCAATCGCATCCTGATCAAAGCGGGGTTCCACAAGCGATGCCCGGAGCAAGGCGACGGCGGCGTCACGGTTTTCAGTCAGAAACCGCGACGATACGGACAGCGAGTCCGGCCCCACATCATACTCGAATGACGCGGCCAGACCCTCCAGCGCGCGCGCAAAGGCGCGGGCGTCCATGTCTTCGGCGCCTTCCTCGAGCAAGCCGGTCATCAGATTGATGGCCCCGCGCTTTTCCGGGTCATCCAGTGAGGCGCCGCCGCGAAACCGCAACTCGAGCGCCATGAATGGAATCGACGGCTCCTGAACCAGCCAGGCCGTGATTCCGCCGGGGCTGACAACCTCCTGAATCTTGACTTCGGCCCGGAGGGGCAGGCTCGCAAAGATGGTCAGGATCAGGGCAAGGGCAAAACGTGTCATTGGGTCACCTCAGGTGTGGCTGGGCGGGTCAGCCATCCGGTAACGGAGGCGTTGAGGTTCAGCACATCGCGCGCTGCATCCATGATTTCGTCGGCGGTGATGGATTGCAGGATATCCGGCCAGGCTTGCACATCCTCGACCGTGAGGCCAACCGACAGGGCGGCACCATAGCGCCGCGCAATCCGGTCGACGTCGTCCCGCGCGTAAATCTGGCTCGCGCGCAGTTGGTACTTGATCCGCTCCAATTGCTCGGCGTCAACGCCATCGACGAGAAACTGCGCCAGGGTTTCATCCATGGCCGTCTCCGCCTCTTCGAGGCTCACGCCCGGCGCCGGCACGATCACCACGTCAAAGGTCGTGTCATCCAGTGACACCCCGCGATAGAACGCGCCCGAGAACACCGCCTTTTGCGTCTCGAATTGCAGTTTCTCGGTCATGTAGCTTGTTTGTCCGCCGCCAAGCACTTCGGCCAGCAGGGTCAGTGCAGCGGCGGTGCGCTGATCGCCGGGATCGCGCTCCTGCGCGAGGTATGACCGGCTCACGTATTCCTGGGCCACACGCGCATCGCGATAGATCAGGCGACGTTCGGCTGTCTGCGGCGGTTCGGCACTGCGCACGCGCTCGGGCAGATCCGGATTGGCGGGAATGACGCCGTAATGCTCTTCGGCCAATGCCCGTACCTCGTCGGCGTCCACGTCACCGGACACGACCAGGATGGCGTTGTTCGGATAATAGTACGTGTCATAGAAACCCAGAGCGTCGTCGCGGTCGAGCGTCTCCATCTCGTGACGCCAGCCGATGATCGGCACCCCGTAGCGGTGGTTGAGGTACTGCGCAGCATTCATCTGCTCACCGAAGAGCGCGCGGGGATTGCTGTCGGTGCGCTGGTTCCGCTCTTCGAGAATGACGTCCCGCTCGGTCGCGACGTTGTCATCCGTGAAGTTGATGTTGCGCATCCGGTCGGCTTCCATCTGCATCATCAGACCCAATCGGTCGGCGGCGACACGCTGGAAATAGGCGGTATAGTCGTAGCTCGTGAAGGCGTTGTCGCGACCGCCATTGGCTGCCACAACGGCCGAAAACTCGCCATCTTCCAACGTATCGGTTGCCTTGAACAGCAGATGTTCGAGGAAATGTGCCACACCCGAGGACCCCACAGGCTCGTCCGCAGAACCGGCGCGGTACCACAGCATATGCTGCACAACCGGTGCGCGGTTGTCCTCGACCACCACGACATCCAGACCGTTGTCGAGGGTAAAGGTGGTCACGGCCTCTTCCTGGGCGGTCGCGGCGGACACCATTGAAACGGTAAAACAGGCAAAGGCGCCCAATACGCCACGCAATCGGTTCATGACAAGTCCTGACTTTGGTGTCGGTTGCAATACGAGATACGGCGGCACGCCGCCGGTTCAAGCGGTGTTGGCGCTTTCGTGAGGCGAACGGGGTGCGGTCCCGTCAACGCCGCGACGGAGGCGCGGACGGTGTCGGGACGCCTGCGCGGCGGAATTGCGCAGCGGTGGCCGCGGGGTCAAGCGACTGGCGACGATAGATCATCGCATATTCATCCTCGCGGAAGATGCGGATGTTGCTCAGGCGGCGCTGGCGATCCCGAAAACGCTGGTCTGCCGCAGCCAGAGTGCTGCGGATACCGGCATCTCGTCCGAAACGGCTTGCATGGTTGATCAGCGCGGCGTCGCTGCCGGGAATGGGCGCGCTTGGCGAAGTTGCCTGCCCGCCAAGGGCCGCGACCGCATCTTCAAGAGGGCGCTGATCGGTGCGGTTTATTCCGCCCGGCGTAGGTTGCGGCAGCGCGGAATAGCTCTCGGGTTCCGCGAGCGGCTTGGCCGGAACGATGCTAAACTCGTCCGGGCCTTCGCCCTGGCTGCGCAGATTGCGCAGGTTCGGTTCGCCACAGGCGCTCAGAAGGGTCACCGCCGCAAGGGCGCACGCGATCAGACGCATGTCCGTTCCTCTTTGTCTTTGGCCCGCATTATCGCAGCTTGGACCGCCATGTCACGCACCCTTTTTGCGGCCCTTGCCGTCCTGGGCAAAGAAAACAAGGCCAAACGCGCCCGCAAAGATAAAGATGTCGGCCACATTGAACACAAACGGGTTATCGATCCCGCAACAGGACATGTTGAGAAAATCAAGCACATATCCGTAGATCAGACGGTCAAGCACATTTGCCAAAGCGCCACCAATCAGAAGTCCGGCGCTCAGATAGGCCAGCTTTGGCTGCGCGTTCCGCGTGATCCACCACAAAACCAGCCCGCATATCAGGACTGCGATGGCGATCAGCACCCAAACCGGAATGCCGTAGCCCAGCCCAAAGTTTATGCCCCGGTTTTCGCCGTAAACAAACCGGATCAGCGGAGGCAGTACGTCAATCGACTTGAATGCGGATACACCCAGCACGTGGATCACCAGATATTTCGATATCTGGTCGACCGCAAAGGCCACAACCGCGCTGATCCACAAAAGCCGCATATTGCCCCTAATGCCGGAAGTGGCGCATGTCGGTAAAGACCATGGCCAGCCCCGCCTCATCCGCTGCCGCAATCACCTTGTCATCACGCATCGACCCGCCCGGCTGGATCACAGCCGTCGCCCCAGCTTCGGCGGCAGCCAAAAGACCGTCCGGGAACGGGAAAAACGCGTCCGAAGCCACAACGGAGCCCTTCGCCGTCGTCTCGTCCAGCCCGAGGTCGGCAGCCATGCGCGCCGCCTTGGTCGCGGCGATGGTTGAACTGTCGAGGCGGCTCATCTGCCCTGCACCAACACCGACCGTCGCGCCGCCCTTGACGTAAACGATCGCATTGGACTTCACGTGTTTCGCCACCGTCCACGCCAGCAGCAAATCGGCCATCTCCGCGTCCGATGGCGCGCGCTTGGTAACAATCTGTAAGTCCTCCTGGGTGATCCGCCCCACATCCTTGTCCTGCACCAGATACCCGCCAGAGACCTGCTTGATCGCCATGCCTGCCGCCGATGCATCCGCGAGGCCACCTGTGGTGAGCAGCCGCAGGTTCTTCTTCTCTTCGAAAACGCGCAGCGCCGCTTCGCTGGCGCCGGGGGCGATCACCACTTCGGTGAAAATGCCTGTGATCTCGCGCGCCGTCTCTTCGTCCAGAGGCTGGTTCAACGCGATGATACCGCCAAAGGCGCTGGTCCGGTCGCAGTCAAAGGCGCGGGCATAGGCCTCCTTGAGCGTTGCACCGGTCGCCACGCCACAAGGGTTGGCGTGTTTGATGATGGCGCAGGCCGGGCCTTGGCCGGCAAACTCGCTGATCAACTCAAATGCCGCGTCGGTATCGTTGATGTTGTTGTAGCTCAGCGCCTTGCCCTGATGCTGGGTCGCCGTGGCAACGCCGGGCCGGGCGGAGCCGTCGGTGTAGAAGGCAGCGGCCTGATGCGGGTTCTCGCCATAGCGCAGTTCCTGCGCAAGCGTTCCGCCAAAGGTCCGCCGCCGCGGCGTCCCGTCGACCTGCGCTGCCATCCATGTGCTGACGGCGGTGTCGTAAGCTGCGGTGCGGGCATAGGCCGTCTGCGCAAGTCGCTGGCGCAAGGCATAGCTTGTCTGGCCGCCATGCGTCGCCAGTTCGTCCAGAACCACGCCATAATCCTCGACATCGACCACAACCGTGACATCGCCATGGTTCTTGGCCGCCGAGCGGATCATCGCTGGCCCGCCGATGTCGATGTTTTCGATCACCTCGTCATAGGCCGCACCTTTGGCGACGGTCTCTTCGAACGGATACAGGTTCACCACAACCAGATCGATTGGGGCAATGTCGTGGGCGTTCATCGCGGCCACATGCTCAGGGTTACCCCGCAAGGCGAGCAGGCCGCCATGCACGACAGGGTGCAGCGTCTTGACCCGGCCATCCATCATCTCGGGAAAACCGGTGGCATCGCTGACGTCCTGCACCTCGAGCCCAGCATCGCGCAGACTCCGCGCCGTCCCGCCCGTGGACAAGAGCGCAACGCCGTGCCCGGCCAGTGCCGTCGCGAAGTCGACCAACCCGGTCTTGTCGGAAACGGAAATCAGCGCGCGGCGCATCGGGGCGAGGTCGGTCATGGGCAGCAGGTCCTAGTCTTCGTACACGAGACCCGGCTCTTCGCGGGCAAGGTCGCGGATGCCAATGGCAGTTTCCTGCGCCTTGGACAAGGACCAGCGCACACGTGTCGCATATCCGGTGGCGCGGCCTGACAGCACGATCTGCAAGGCGCCGCGCGGCTTCAGCCGGCCTTTTTCAAGAAAAACGCTGGGCTGCAGATCAAGCTTTTGGGTGCCATCGTGCCGAAACACCCAGATCTCGCCGCTTTTTAGGGCCATGGAGACCGCCGCACCGCCCAGATCCACCTCGGCGTCCACTTCGGGGTGCAAATGGAACCGGATGTCATAGGGCACGCCCGCCAGCTTGTGCAGATCCATCGCCTGATCAAACAGCCGCTTTTCGCTGTCTTCCATGGCCAGCAGCATGTCCTCTCCGGCCATGCCGCGCCCGTCAAAGGTCATCTCGAGCTGGCGCGCATGGGTGAGCCCATGGGTCTTGAGATACCCGTTGTGCCCGCCCTGGAACCGCAAACCATCCGGTGCATGGCTGACTTCGATGGGCACACGGCTCGGCGCATCGACGAGTGCCTCACGGGCGGTACGCTTTTCCTCGGGGCCAAGGCGGGCGCTGGAATAGCCATCAAGGCAGAGTGTCGAGTGGGATGGTGTCGCGCGACCCGCGCGCCGCCAATCGGGCCCGAAACTGGCGCCCGACCCGCAATTCACGATCAGCGGTCGCCGCCCTGATGTCAGTTCGAAGGCAAGGGTCGAGGCGTGGGCGTTATAGCTTGCGTCCGGGCGCGGCGGTTTGGCCGCATCGATGATCACGGATGTGCGCCCGGCGCTCAACCGCGCAAAGCCCATGGACAGCCCGTCCGGCGCGCTGCTCTTGATGCCGGACGCCGCCAGTGCATGATCCAGCCACCCTTCCTGTCCACGCCCGCCGCCGTGAAACCGGGCAAGGCTGCCGTCGGAATGGCGCAGCGTGCGCAAGGTGGGCGCGATACGTTCGATGGCGGCCAGATGTGACTGTGGCGTTTCGCGGCCCACATCCTGCAAGGCGGCGGCAGCCCAGGTGAGAAGCGTAAATACCTCCAGCAACTCTTCCGGGTTGCGGGTGGGCAAGCCGCCCTGGTCGTCGATCTGCCTGTTGCACTCCTGAGCGAGAGCGGCGATGGCCGGTTCGGCCAGATCCTCCAGCCCCTCCAGCGACAAACCGGCGTACACCAGCCCTGTCAGCGCCTCGAACCTAGGCAGGCCGGGGGCCGCGGCGTGCCACCGCTTTGACAGAAAGCGGGTCTGCTGCGCGAGGGATTGGTAAAACGCATCCGATTGCGCGGATTCCTGCCCACGCAGCAGAAAGATCGCGTGGTTGATCCAGCGGATCAGGCGCCGCCCTGTCAGGTCCGGTGTCCAGCCCGGGCCACTGCCGCGGCCGAACCGGTCGATCCATCCCCAGAGCCAGTCCTGCCCCAGACTGCGCGTCGAGGCATCGCCAACCGCCACCAGATCATCAAGCCAGGCAAATCCGTGAATCGCCGTCTCATATGCCCTGTCCGGAGCGGCCACGTTCCAGATCAGCGTGCCCTTGGCCTCGATCAGGCTGCCCGCAAAAAGGTAATTGCCCGCAACCAATTGCCGACCCCGGGCAAAGCTGCCGATGGTGCGCGGTTCGGGGGCCGACACAAATGCCGTGGCCGCAGGCGCCTTGGTCGCGCGGTGCGCGTGCCAACGGTTCAGGAACCTGGCTTTGCGGGCGGCAAACCCGGAGCGGGTGGACATCGATACTGCCTCAATGCGTCTTGGTAGCGCTTTTGGCAGCACTCTAACCCTTGGCCCGGATCAAGTCACGCATTCTCAGACGGCTTTGCGCAGCATCGCCACATAGAACCCGTCCATACCTCCCTGATCCGACCAGTAATCGGGGCGCAGGCGCAGACCACCCTCTTCGGTGATCCAGTTGGGGTCGATGCCGGAACGGTCCAGTGCTGTGCGGTCGATGCTCAGGTTCTCGTGCCGCGTCAGAGCCTCTTCGGCCTGCACCTCGCCTTCGTCAGGCAGCAGGGAGCAGGTGCAAAACACCATGCGCCCGCCGGGTTTGAGGAGTGTTACGGCATGGTCGATCATGCGCGCCTGCAGGTCGATCAGCGCGCCAAACTCGGCGCCGTCCTTTGCATATGGCAGATCCGGGTGGCGGCGCATCGTGCCGGTCGCAGAACAGGGCGCATCCAGAAGGATCGCGTCATACTGGCCCGTCGCCTCCAGCGCATCGCCCACGACAACCTGCGCATTCAGGCCGGTGCGGATCAAGTTTTGCCGAACACGCTCCATCCGTCCGTCCGAGATGTCGAGCGCGGTCACGTCCGCGCCCGAAGCGGCCAGTTGCAGCGTCTTGCCGCCGGGTGCGGCACACAGGTCCAGAACGGTCTCGCCCTTTTGCGCATTCAGGATTTGGGCGGGCAGGGCAGCGGCTGCGTCCTGCACCCACCAGTCGCCGCCGTTGAAGCCGGGCAGGGTGGTCACTTGTCCCGGGTCGGCCAACCTGACCGACCCTGTGGGCAGGACCGTGCCACCCACCTGTGCCGCCACCGCAGCGGCATCCTTGCGTGCTGTCAGGTCCAGCGGCGCGCCTGCAAAATGCGCCCGCTCCATTGCGGCAAGGCCTGCGCTGCCCCATGCCTCGACCAGAGGGCCACGCAGCCATTTGGGCATGCGTGGCACGCGCAGTGTCTCCCAGTCGTCGACGGCTGTCGGTGCCATCTTTCGCAGAACCGCATTCACGAGGCCCTTGAGATGCCCGTAGCGCCGGTTGCCCGCGATGATGTTGACCATGTCGTTGACGACACCATGCGCGGCCGCGCCATGCGCCAATTCGACGGTTCCGATGCGCAACGCATTGCGCACGGTCAGGTCAGGGTATTTCTGCAGGTTCTTTTGCAGCAACCTGTCGGCCCGTTCGAGCCCGCGCAGCGTTTCATTGGCCAGCCGTTGCGCACGCGCGCGGTCAGCGGGGTCCAGACGATCCAGCGCGCCTGCGCCCAAAAGCTCGGCCATCAGCTTGCCCTCGCCGATGATCTGGTCGAGCAGATAGATGGCGCTGCGCCGCGCTGGAATGCCCTTGTGGCCCTTGGAATCTTTCATGCCTGACCTTTGTCGTGCCATGCCCCGCTTGCCGAGGCTGAGGCGCGCCGTATATCAAGCGGTATGACACGCGAAAACCCCGATCCGACCAAAGACTTGCCCCCCGCCGCGCAACGCGCGCTGGCCGAGGCTGAAGCCCGCCGCAAGGCCGAAAAGGCGCTGGCCCTGCCCACCGAACTGGGCGGACGCGACGGGCCTGAGCCTGTGCGGTATGGTGACTGGGAAAAAAAAGGTCTCGCGATCGACTTTTGATCGCAGCGGCGCCTAACGCAGGCGGAACGTTGCGGAATCGCCCCTACCGCGATCCGACGTGAACTTGATCCGGCCATCTTGGGTCGCCTGCACTTCCTGACAATTGTAGCCAAGCGCATCGCCGCCCCAGAAGAGGTCGCGGCAGAAATAGCCGTCTTGCCACGACCAAGACCCTTCAACATCCCAGCGTGCGCCGCGCCCGGCGATGCGCCCGTCAGGGGAAACGGTCAGTTTGATCAGTGGACGTGTCAGCGTCTTGTTCTCGATCAGCGACACAAATTCCTGCTGGCTGTCGATCTTTTTCAGATCGGCCCAGGCAGGGGAGGAAACCACGAAAACAGCGATAGCGGCAACGATGGAGCGCATCCGGAAACCTCGCAAAACAAGTCGACTTGATACCAGATACGGTCTTACCAACGGATCGGTTCACTGATCCGCTCAAAAAAAAGGAGATTTCGCGGCAGGTAAAGGCGGGCTTAATCCCGCAAACCCAATACATCGATCATGTCATACTGGCCCGGAGCCTTGTCCTGCGCCCAGAGGGCGGCCTTGAGCGCACCGCGGGCAAAGATCGCCCGGTCGGTCGCAAGGTGACGCAGCACGATCCGTTCGCCCGCTGCCGCAAAAACAACATCATGTTCGCCGACGATGTCGCCGCCGCGAATGGCGGTGAACCCGATATCACCGCGCTTGCGCGCCCCGGTGATCCCGTCCCGTCCCGAATCGCGCACATCGCTGAGCACCACGCCGCGCCCCTCGGCCGCCGCTTCGCCCAGCATCAGCGCAGTGCCGGATGGGGCGTCGACCTTGTGGTGGTGATGCGCTTCGATCACCTCGATGTCGAAATCCTCGTCCAGTGCTGCCGCGACACGCCGTGTCAGTTGCACAAGCAGATTTACGCCCAGACTCATGTTGCCCGCCCGCACCATGGCGCAATGCCGCGACGCGGGTTCGAGCGCGGCAATCTGGTCTTCGGTCATGCCGGTTGTGCCGATTACGTGCACCGCGCGCGCTTGTGCCGCCACATGGCTGAGCGCGATTGTGGCTTCGGGGGCGGTAAAGTCGATCACGGCCTGCGCGCGCGCCATCGGTTCCAGCGCCTCGTCATAAACCAAGACACCCGAGGGTTGGCCGCCCAGAACCTCGCCCAGATCGCGCCCGATCCATTCATGGCCGGGACGTTCCAGCACACCCACCAGGTGTGCAGCGTCACTGGCGATGATCGTCTCGATCAGCATTTGCCCCATGCGGCCCGATGCGCCCGCCACCACGATCCCGATCCCGTCTGACATGCCTGACTTCTCCTTGGCGATTTCCCGCTGTCCTAACCTGACCGGCATCGCTTGGCAAAGGTCGGGGGACGGCTTAGATGGGGGCGATGGCAAAGAACAAGTTTCATGACGGGCCCGGGCCCTCTCAGCGGCAGTTGCGCGTGGGTGAACTGATCCGGCGCACGTTGGCCGACGTGCTTGCGCGCGGCGATGTACACGACCCGGACCTCAACCGCATGTCGATCACGGTTGGCGAAGTGCGCACATCACCGGATCTCAAGATCGCCACAGCCTACGTGCTGCCCCTGGGCGGTGAAGGTCAGGACGAGGTGCTCAAGCTGCTGGCCCGCAACAAGGGCGAGTTGCGCCGCGCGGTTTCGAAGAAGCTGACGCTCAAATTCGCGCCCGACCTGCGGTTTCAGCTGGACGAGACATTCGACCGGATGGACGACACCCGCCGCCTCTTTGCGCAGGACGTCGTGCGCCGGGACACGCAGGACTGATGCGGTTTCTGGTCGCGCTGCTGCTTTGGGCTTCGCCCGCGCTGGCGGTGACCTGTGAAGACGTCCGCTACGACGGCAACAGCTACACCGTTTGCACCGTGTTGCCGGGCTCTGAGGAGTTGCGGCTGTTCCTCTATGACGCGGACGGTGAGCCATTCGGGCAATTCAGCGCGATCGAGCGCGCGCTGCGCGACAGCGGCAAACAGCTCGGCTTTGCGATGAACGCGGGCATGTATCACGACGATCGGGCGCCTGTGGGCCTTTACGTCGAAGACGGCGAAGAGGTCATGCGGGTGATCCCCAATGCGGGGCCGGGCAATTTCGGCCTGCTGCCGAATGGCGTGCTCTGCCTGCGGCCCGGACGCGCGGATGTCTATGAGACCCTGCGCTTCGTGGACGAAGCGCCGGACTGCGCGCATGCCACGCAATCCGGGCCGATGCTGGTCATTGACGGGGCGCTGCACCCGCGATTCTTGCCCGACAGCACGTCGCGTTTCATACGCAATGGCGTGGGCACGACCCGTGACGGGCAGCGCGCCGTTTTTGCGATCTCGAACAACGCCGTGACGTTCCACGAATTTGGCCGGTTCTTCCGCGACCACCTCGAGCTTCCGAATGCGCTGTTTCTGGATGGCAATATCTCGCGCCTGTACGCACCGGACCTCGACCGCAGTGATTTCGGGTTCTCGCTCGGGCCGATCATCGGCACCGTGACGGCGGCTGATTGACGACAATTGACAAGGCTGGCCGCCACGCGATAGGCGGCGGCGCGCAACGATCAAAGGTGGCAAGAGGCATGGGCCGCTCCCGCAAAGGACGCGACATATCCGGATGGCTGGTGGTCGACAAACCGGCAGGGATGACCTCGACGGCCGTGGTCAACAAGGTACGCTGGGCGCTTCAGGCCAAGAAGGCCGGGCATGCCGGAACGCTGGACCCGGAGGCAACAGGTGTTCTGGCCGTGGCGCTCGGCGAAGCGACCAAGACCGTGCCCTATGTCACCGACGCGCTCAAAGCCTACCGGTTTGTGGTGCGCCTTGGGCACGCCACCAACACCGACGACGCGGAGGGCGAGGTCATGGCCTCTTCAAGCACCCGCCCGTCGGATCAGGAGATCAAGGACGCTCTGGGTGCTTTCATCGGCGACATCCAGCAGGTGCCGCCAAAATTCTCTGCCGTGAAGATTGATGGGCAACGGGCGTACAAGCTGGCCCGGGACGGCGAGGACGTGGAGATCGCGCCGCGACCGCTTTGGGTCGAGGAACTGGTGATGACGGACCGCCCGGATGCCGATCATGTCGAGCTCGAAATGGTCTGTGGCAAGGGTGGGTACGTCCGGTCGATTGCGCGGGATCTTGGCGCCGCGCTTGGGTGCCATGGGCATGTTCTGCATCTGCGCCGCATCTGGTCGGGGCCATTCGAGGCATCTGACGGCCTGACCCTTGACCGGATCGAAGCCCTGGCGCAATCGCCGGAACTCGACACCCACCTGCGCCCTGTCGCCGAAGGCCTTGCCGACCTGCCGGAGTTGCGCGCCACACCCGAGGGCGCTGTCCGCATGCGCAACGGCAATCCCGGCATGGTTCTGGCCAGTGACGTGGAATATGGCGATGAAGCCTGGGCATCGCTTGACGGTGTTCCCGTGGCCGTCGGCCGCTACAAGGCGGGTGAGTTGCATCCTGCGCGGGTCTTCAACCTGTAACAATCGCCCGCCCCACTGTCCGATTGGCCCACAAATCCTCAGCAAAGTGTTACAGAAGAGCGGGTTTCGATCAGCGCTGCGTGAGCGGCCTTACCTTTCGGGACCGAGCGGTCCATATCCGTCTCATCACGCAATGACGCGTTCCGCACGGAGAGACAGAACATGACACGCACCCATCTGCAAACAGCCGGTATCGTCCTGACGGCCGGCGCTTTCGCCACCATCGCCTTTGACGTTTTCGGTCAGGCACTTAGCCCCCTGTTTGGCTATGCCAAACTCGCACCGGTCGGCCTTGCCGGTGCGTCGATCAAGGCGATTTTCGGCGCCAATCCTTCGGGCGCTGCGTATCTGCTGCATGCCCTGACCGGCCTTGTGTTTTATGCGGTTGGCTGGTTTGCCGTCGCGCGCCCCATCCAACGCGCCGTGATGCCCCGCCTGCACTGGTCGGTCACGGCCGTTGCCTACGGTGTCGCGCTTTGGGTCTTTGCGCTTTATGTGATGGCGCACCTCGTCACAGGCAACAAACCCTTCCTTGGCTTTACCGGAATCACATGGGTCGCGCTGTGGGGCCACATTCTCTATGCGCTGGTCGCTGCCGCGATCATGGAGGCCAAGGGCGCCGTCCTTTCCCTTGATCGGAATGCAGTCGCCGTGCCCGCCGAGTGATCCCACCCTGATCGCAAAAGCAAGAAAAAGAGCCGCCTCGGGTCAAACCGGGCGGCTCTTGTCGTTCGGAGACCCTGCTGGCATGACGGCATCATGATCACGCGCACACATACCAAGGGCGACGCGCCGTCGACCGCCATCTATTCGGATTGCGAGCGATACAGATACAGCCTGACACGCGTCTGGGCGCCACGCGGTCGCCGGGTGAATTTTGTCATGCTGAACCCTTCGACGGCTACGGAAGTGCAGAACGATCCAACGGTGGAGCGCTGTGAAAGACGGGCCCGCGCACTGGGTTATGGCAGTTTTGCAGTCACCAATATCTTTGCGTGGCGGGATACGGACCCCCGCGCCATGCGGGCGGCTGCAGATCCGGTCGGGCCGGGAAATGATGCGGCGATACTGGACCGCGCGGCCTGGGCCGATGACGTGATTGCGGCCTGGGGCACGCATGGTGCACATCTGCAACGTGGCGATACGGTGCGCGACTTGCTGGCGCGATGTGGCAAGCCTCTGTTTCATCTCGGGCTTAGCAAGGCGGGGCACCCAAAACACCCGCTCTACATATCCTACTCGCGGCAGCCCGCGCCGTGGGACGTCGTGACGCTCGGCTCGCGTTAACCATTTTCCTGCATTTGTTTTGCGTTTGTTCTCGCCGAAATGGTATCTGCGGTACGGGTAATTGTGTGATTTGAGGGTTGGCGGCGATGCTCTGGCTTGCAGGTTTGATGGGGTTGTTGGCCGCTGGCACCGTTGGTGTGCTGGAGCTGGATGCGTCCGGCAAGAACGCTGACGCCGATTCGGGCGATACGCCGGACGTACCGGATGAAGAGGGCGACATTGCCGATGTCGCCGCCGCTTTGAACATTCAGTCGGACGCGTTGGGCACGACGGCATCGCAGGATGCCGATAACGCGGCGGCCTTCGCCGCTCAAGAGGTAGCTCATCCGGGTGACGCCCGCGATGCCGGGGGCAGTGCAGCCCCCATTGGTCCGTCCGTTGCGAATCCGCTGACTGAATCACCCGTTCCGGATGTCGATACGCCGGATGTGCCGGAGGTTCCCGATGCGCCTTCCGTCACAGATGGCGATAATGTGCTGACCGGCAATGCACTGGCGGACGTGATGTTCGGCGGTGACGGAAATGACGTTCTGAACGGTCTTGAGGGTGCTGACAGCCTGCATGGCGAAGATGGAAATGACGTGCTGAACGGCGGTGACGGGGATGACACGCTTTTTGGCAACAACGCGGATGATACGCTGCACGGTGACGCAGGCGATGATGCACTGCAGGGGTCTGCAGGCAACGACGTTCTGGATGGCGGCACGGGTGATGATGTCGTGCAGGGTGGGCTTGATGATGACACCCTGAGTGGTGGTCTCGGCGCGGACAGCCTGTTTGGTGGCTGGGGCAACGATCTGGTCAACGGGGTCGTGGACAATCCGGACACGGCAGCGCTGGACGACACGGATGGCGCCGATTTTCTGAACGGAGGCAGTGGCGATGACACGGTGATTGCGGGCAGTGGCGACATTGTGACGGCGGGCGATGGTGCGGACGATATCGTTCTGGGGGATTGGATTGCTGAAGGCAGCGCAGCGAGCATCGTTGACTTCGATGGAGCGGACGACAACATCCTGCTCGTCTATGACGACGCAGAAGAAACCCCCGAGGTAACGGTGCAGGCAGTCCCGGACAATCCGGCAGACGCGCAAGTTTTGATGGACGGCGTAGTTGTTGCCAATGTATTTGGCGGCGCCGGTCTGGTCGCCAGCGATATTGTCATGATGCCGCTCAGCCTCGCCCAAGCCTCCGGTATGGCCCCCGCGTAATCTTCGCGGCGCCAGTCGGGCAAAATCCCTTTGCCATTCAACTGATTCCCTTCTATACGCGCGCATCCCGACTGTGTCGGGCCTCATGGCCCCGTGCTGGACGACATCCCGGCCGGCAGCGTCTTTGACCTCTAACGGATAAGGAGATTCCGATGTCGATCAGTGCAGAAGCCAAAGCACAGGTGATGAAGGACTTTGCGACCAAGGATGGCGATACCGGTTCGCCCGAGGTTCAGGTCGCAATTCTCAGTTCGCGTATTTCGACGCTGACCGAACACTTCAAGACCCACAAGAAAGACAACCACGGTCGCCGCGGATTGCTCAAAATGGTGGCGCAACGCCGCAAATTGCTGGACTATCTCAAGGGCAAGGACGAGGCGCGCTATGCCGACCTCATCAAACGCCTGGGTCTGCGCCGCTAAGCGTTGAACCCACGGGACTGAAAAGGCCGCGCTCTGGCGAGCACGGCCTTTTGTATTTGTGATGGACTGGGTCAAGGCGCACAGCGACATTGGTATGCGCGGCAAACGAGCTTGCTCAGCGCCGCCGGGCCCATCGCTTTCGCGGCCCTGCGGGTTGTCTTGCGATCACGCGTAAGTCCAAGCACGGATTTGGGCAATTCAAGCAGCCAGATCGAAGATGCTGTGGTGGACGGCGCCTTTGGTACCGCTAGCTTTATCGATATGGCTGACCTTCCCCGCATCGCACTGTCTGTACGTCAGCCGTCGGCCTGGGCGATTGTCGCTGGTCACAAGCCTATTGAGAACCGCACGATGGGGTCTATTCGCGCAGGGCACATGGTGCCCGGACGCATATGCATTCACGCTGCAGCGGGTCTGAAACAGGAAGAGTTTCGCTATCTCTATTGGCGGTTGGGTGAGCATGGCGTTCAGTGCCCGCACCCGCTTGATTTGCCGCGTGGGGCGATCATCGGCACGGTGGAAGTCACTGGCATCATCACGCAAAGCGACAGTGCGTGGTTCGGTGGCAAAGCCGGGTTGACGCTCGCTGATCCGCAGCCAATTGAACTGACCTGCCCCCCAAGGCTCCCTCATTCATAACGAGAGTTTGCGGGTTTGGAT